>JBDTXW010000187.1:0-5612 GCA_040005975.1 Betaproteobacteria bacterium
ATTCGGCCGTTATGTCGCCGAAATCTGGCAGGACCTCCGCGAGGAGGCAGGCCGCGGCATTCGCGACGACGAGGCGCGCATGCTGCGAGGCGAGACAACGAAATGAACGGCGCCCGCGCACAATCGCCGTTGGTCGCGGCGCGCACCGTCGGAGTAATGACGACGCTGGGCGTGATCGCCCTGATCGAAATCCTGATCCGCATCGGCGCGATCAATCGTTACATCGTGCCGCTACCGTCGCAGATCCTGGTCGCGCTGCCGCGGATCGTCGCCGAGGAAAACGTGCTGCACCGCTTCTTGCAGACGATGCAGGAGCTTTTTTGGGCGAGCCTGCTGCTTACCGCGACCGGCATCACGCTCGGCGCGCTTCTGTATCGCTTTCGGCTGCTGCGCGCTGCCTGCGAAACCTGGGTCGCCGCGTTTGCGGCGGCGCCTATCGTGCTGATGTATCCACTGTTCCTGGTGATATTCGGACGCAGCGCGACGACGATCATCATGATGGGATTCGTCGCCGGACTCGCACCGGTGATCCTCAAGACGCTGGAAGGTCTCGTTCGTACGCGGCAGGTGCTGATCGACGTCGGGCGGAGCTTCCGGCTGAGCGCATGGCAGGAGTTCCGCGCGATTCTGCTGCCGGCAGCCTTGCCGTCGATTTTCGTCGGCCTGCGGCTCGGGCTGATCTTCGCGATGATCAATATCGTCGGAGTCGAGTTCCTGATCAATTTCGGCGGGCTCGGCCAGCTGATCAATGACCTTGCCGAGCGCTACGATCTGCCCGCAACCTACGCCGCGATCTGCTTCGTCATACTGGCGAACATTGTCTTCTTCGACATCACCGGACGGATCGAGCGATGGCTGCGCCCGAACGAGTGATGCACAACGCTGCCACGGCGTCCTGGGGGGCGGTGGCGCTGCTCCGGATCGTCATCATCGCCGCCGTTGCGCTCGCCTGGGAGATGCTGGCGGCGTCCGGCCTGCTGTTTCGCGACGTCGTGCCGTCGCTGGGCGCGATCGGCAGCGCGGTGTTACGGCTACTGGCCGACGGAGGCTTCTATCGCAACGTCGCGATCACGGTTGGCGAGATCGCGGTGGCGCTGGCCATCGGCGGGCTGGCCGGTCTGGCCGTCGGCATCCTGCTCGGCGCCAACCGCTTCCTGTCATGCGCTTACGAGTCGCTGATCTACTACCTGGGACCAACGCCCAAGATCATCTTCTTCCCGGTATTGATCATGTGGTTCGGCGTAGGCTCCGGCTCCAAGATCGCGATGGGCGTCCTCTCGTGCTTTTTCCCCATCGCCATCAGCGCTGCGGCCGGCATGCGACAGATCGATCCGATACTCATCCGCGTCGGACGGAGCTTTCGCGCCTCGACTTGGCATATGATCGGCAAAGTCTACTTGCCGGCAATGCGCGAGCCCGTCGTCAATGGCGTGCGGCTCGGGCTGGGCGTGGCCATCATCGGGACCCTGCTCGCGGAGACCAAGCTGTCGAACCGCGGTGTCGGCTACCTGATCATCCAGGCCTATTCCACCTTCGACATGCCGCGAATGTACGCGCTGCTGATCGTCCTTTTCGGCCTCTCGATCGGCGCCAATGCGCTGCTCGGTGGCCTCGGCCGGTCAAGTCCAGCCGGACCTGCGCCCGCGTCCGCAAGGTTGCCGGTACAATGAAGGCGCCGCGGCAGCGTAGGCGCCGGCCCGGGTGGTGAAACTGGTAGACACAGCGGACTTAAAATCCGCCGACGCCGAAACGCGTCGTGCCGGTTCGAGTCCGGCCCTGGGCACCAGGCCCGTTGCAGCGGCGCCGGTACCGCGCAATTTCGCGTGGAGGCAACGCGTCGGCAACTGCCTCCGCATCGCTTAGGCCTTGCGCTCGGCCCAAGCCTTTCGCCGCAGCCGGGGTCACGACGGGTGCACGGACAGCGTCGTCATCTGGCGACACTAGGTCGCGGCGCGATTATCGATTACACTCGCACATGATGCACTGCAAACGATGATGCGCGGCCGCTGGATGCGCCGCCGGCAACAGGAGAGTTCATTGGCATTGCCGCTCAGAAAGCAGTTGATCAACGAAGAGCGGGGAGGCGATACCATCGCCTCCGTTGCACAAAATCCCGTACCGATTCACCTCTGTGTCGAAGATCCCGATGCCCGGCAACTGCAGCGCGAGCCTGCAGGCAAGCGATTCAAGCTGCGACTGGCTGACACCGACTATCGGCGTAACTCCGCAAACTGCCTGGTGCAGCGCCGTTACGCCTGGCGCAACTACAAAATTGGCGAGACACGAGGCAGCGATCCGACACGCATAGCGCTCGCGGCGCATGGTCATAACGGCATCGTCGGCACCGTCTCGGTCGGACTCGATGCAGGTTCCGGCTTGTTCGTCGACGACCTGTACAAGGATGAGGCCAATACGCTGCGGCGCGAAGGGCGACGCCTCTGTGAATTCACCAAGCTCGCCATCGACAATGACGTTCGCTCGCGGCCGTTGCTGGCTGCGTTGTTTCATCTTGCTTTCATTTACGCCCGGCGGATGTACTATTGCACTGACCTGCTGATCGAGGTCAATCCGCGCCACGTCGGATTCTATCGGCGCATGCTCGGCTTTCAACAGCTCGGGCTGCAGCGCTTCAATGCGCGGGTCACGGCGCCCGCGGTGCTTCTGGGACTTTGTCTCGCCCACGCAGAGACGCAGATCACGCAGTATGGCGGCCACCCCCACCTGTACTCGACCGTGCGCTCGCTTTACCCTTACGCGTTTTCGCCGCACGAGGAAGCTGGCATCGAGCAACGATTGCGCGGGCTCGGTTGACGGCAGCGTGCCGCCCAGCATCGGGCGTTTGCCCGGCCGAAAATAAACGGCCCGCAACTGCGGGCCGTTTCGTTGGTGTTGCACCGACCTCGTTATACATTCGCCCGCAATGCATCGACCACGGGCATGCGCGACACCCGCACCGCCGGCAGAATTGCAGCGAGGAGCGTCGCCGCTAATCCCACGGCAAAGGCCAATGCCAGGACGCCCGGCACGACGCGGATGAAGCCCGTGTATCCAAGATTGGCATTGGGCGGCGGTGGCATCGGAATCCCGATGGCCGAGATCAACAGGGCCAGCGCGATGCCGAGGGCCAAACCAAGCAACCCGCCGATCATTCCGACCATGGCTGTTTCGGTAAAGATCAACCCGCGCACCTGTCGCGCTCGATTGCCGAGCGCCACCATCGTTCCGAATTCCCCGACCCGCTCGAACACGCTCATGTTGACGCTGTTGGCGACACTTAGGAGCACCATTGCGAGGATGATCAATTGCAGGAAGCCGAACTGCTGCTCGTAGAGCGCAATCGTCTTTTCGTAGAAATCGTTGAGTTGGACCCATGTTCTGACTTCGAATTTAGGCGGGGGGAGCGTGGCTCTGAGGGCTGCCGCCACGCGTTCGGTATCGGAAGTCCGCTTGAGCGATACCACCAGCGTGTTCACGCCTTGCGACCCCAGAAGTTCGTGGGCCGCCTTCAGAGGTATCCGTATCGCCCGCGCGTCGAAATCCTTCGAGAAGCTCTGAAAGACGCCAATCACCTCCAGGTCGATGTTGTTTAACGCGCCGTCTGCCGTACTCAGCAGCACGGTGACGCGGTCTCCTGGAGCGAGCTTCAGCGCCTGCGCCACTCCCTGACCGACCAATGCACCGAAGTCGTCAGCGTCTGTGAGTTGCCTGCCGGCAACGATATGCATGAAGCTGCTCAACTTCGATTCCTTGGAGGCCTGCACGCCCTCGCCAATGATTGGCCAGTCGGTCCTGCCATTATTGAGCAACCCGGAAAAATGGACGCGCATCAGCACGTCATCGACCTGCGGCATCGCGGCAATCACTGCCTGCAATCGATCGGGGGCCTCGATCACATACTTTTCCGGTGACCGCGACCCGTAGCTGAAATACCCCGTCGGCGAGACTTGCAGATGGCCGGACTGGGAATGGATCAGCGCCTCGGCCAACTGTATGAAGATGTCACGCACAAAACCGCCGCTGAGCACAAGCCCGCACACCCCGAAGACGATGGCCGCCAATGTCACCGCGGTCCGGAACCGGTGACGAAATATGTTTCTCAGCGCAAGCTTGAACATGTCCGGACTTAGCGGTTATGGCGGAGCGCGTCGACGATGTTCATGCGCGAAGCAATCCAGGATGGGTAGAGGCTGGCTGCGATTGTTGTGGCCACCGCGAGCGCCGCTGCCCCGAGGGCCATCGGCCAAGTCACCATGATCTCGGCTGTGTAGCCGAAGGCCATGCCCGGCGGCGCCGGCATGGGGACTCCTATCGCCGAGATGAGCCGCGCAGCTGCGTATCCACCGGCCAAGCCGAGAATACCGCCGAACACACCCAGCGCTGCGCCCTCGGTCAGAAACTGGCGCAGAATCTGGCTGCGGCGGGTGCCGAGCGCCAGCGCCGTCCCAATTTCACCGGTGCGTTCCAAAACACTCATCATCATCGAGTTGGAGATGCTCAGCACGATAATCACGGCGATAATCACCCGCAGCACCGCAACCTGCCGGGAGAACAGCTCGGCTGTCTTGTTATAAAAATCCGCAAGCTGGTACCAAGGCACAAATTCGAGTGTTGGACCGCGAAGCTGTTCCCGGAGCGCGAGGACGACAGCATCGGTGCTCTCCGTCTTGTCCAGCAACAATGCGTAGGAGTGCGAGCCGGATACCCGAATGAGTTGTCTTGCCGTCGAGATTGGCGCGCGCAATGCAGAGTCGTCGTAGGCCTTGGTGATTGTCGCGAACAGGCCGCGCACCGTTACCTCCACGGCGTTGACGCCGCCATTCGCAGTATTGGCGAGAAGTACGACCGTGTCGCCGACGCTGACGCCAAGGTTTGCTGCGAGACCCTGACCGAGGATGATGCCCTTGGGTGCCGCCGACGAAAGCGCTTCGCCCTTGACTATCGTCAGCGAGCGGCTCAACGAGCCTTCGACATCCTGCGCGACCCCTTCGCCTATGAAGGAAATCGTCGAATCGCCGTGGCTGATCAGGCCGTTAAAGGAAAGCCGGGGCGCAAGGGCGCTGACATGGGGTTGCGCTGCGATCCTTCGAAGTCGATCGGGGTCGTCGCTGAGGATGTATGAGAACGGATCCGCGTGTCCATTCTCGAGGTAGCCGGATTTGAAGATCCGGATATGCCCGAGCTGTGAATGGATCGTCGATTCCCGGCCGAACCAGAGATTCCACTCGATAAAGCCGCTGGCCAGGATCAGCGATGCGATGCCGCACGCCACCGCCAAAAACGCTATGAGCGAGCGCCTGCGTTGCCGGACGACGTTTCTTATGGCGAGGACGGTGATCGGCATCGTGGTCGCGGCTCGCCCGTCCGTTGCGTCAGCGCCTAGTTTACCCCGCGAACGAGCAACACGCTGGCAGCCACGCGCTGGGCGGGTCACCAATTAAAAAGCCCGTACAGCATTCGCTGTACGGGCCTTGGTGGGATCGCAGCGTGCTAGAACGCGATCAGCCTTGCGTCACGCAGCCTTGTTGCGGCGAATCGCACCCAGTGCCAGCGCACCCAAGCCGAGAAGCAGCAGCGTGCCCGGTTCCGGGATCCGCGCACCGATGATCGGATCG
>JBDTXW010000188.1:0-5599 GCA_040005975.1 Betaproteobacteria bacterium
ACCTCGACACGTTCATGATCTTCTGCGCCGACGACTTCAACATGGGCGCGATGGAGAACAAGGGTCTCAACATATTCAACAGCAAGCTGCTGCTCGCCAACCCGGAAACGTCGACCGATGCAGATTATTCGAGCATCGAGGGAGTCATAGCGCACGAATACTTCCACAACTGGACCGGCAACCGCGTGACCTGCCGCGACTGGTTCCAGCTGTCGCTGAAGGAAGGCCTGACGGTATTCCGCGATCAGGAGTACTCGAGCGACGTCGGCTCGCGCGCGGTGGAGCGCATCGAAGCGGTAGATTTCCTCCGCGCAGAGCAATTTGCCGAGGATGCGGGTCCGACCGCGCATCCGGTGCGGCCCGACAGCTACGCCGAGATCAACAATTTCTATACGGCAACCGTCTACGAAAAGGGCGCCGAGCTCATCCGGATGCAGCATGCGCTGCTCGGACCACAGGCGTTTCGCCGTGGCATGGACCTGTACTTCGAACGGCACGACGGGCAGGCGGTCACCTGCGACGATTTCGTGCAAGCGATGCAGGACGCGTCGGACATCGACCTCGCGCAATTCCGGCTGTGGTACAGCCAGGCCGGCACGCCTATGCTCACCGTGCAGGGCCACTACGACGCGGCAGCGCAGACCTACACTCTCGAGGTCGCGCAATCGTGTTCTCCGACGCCCGGCCAGCCAGTCAAGCATCCGCTGCATATTCCGCTGGCGATGGGACTCGTCGGCCGCGACGGGGAGGATCTGCCGCTTCATCTCGACGGCGGCGACTCCGCCACCCGCACGGCGTCGGCCACCACAGCGGTGCTGCATCTGCGGCAGGAGCGCGAGTCATTTCGCTTCACCGGCGTCCGCGAGCCTCCGGTGCCCTCGCTGCTGCGCGGATATTCGGCGCCGGTCAAGGTCGACTTTGCCTACAACGAGGTGGAGCTCGTGCTGCTGGCCGCGCATGATTCCGATCCGGTGTGCCGCTGGGACGCCGCGCAAACACTTTTTTTGCGCGCGATATTGGGCGAAGCCGACCGCGGCAGGAGCGGTGCGGTGTTCGCGCTGTCTCCGGCGCTGGTCAACGTCGTTCGCGCGCTGCTCGCCGATCGGGCGAGCGATGCGGCACTGCTCGCTCTCGCCCTGCGCCCGCCCCGGCTCAACCTTCTCGCCGAGCAGCAAACGCCGATCGACATCGAAGCTCTGCATCGCGTTAGGCGCGCGACCATGGCGGCGCTAGCGGGGGAGCTCGCCGTCGAATTCGAGCGCGCGTACGCCGCGCACCGTACGACTGGCGCGTATTCGGCCGAACCCGCGCAGGTCGCGCAACGTTCGCTGAAGAACGTCTGCCTCGCATACCTCGCCGCGCGCGACGATGCAGCCTCGCATGCGCTGGCATTGGCGCAGTTCGACGGTGCCGACAACATGTCGGATTCAATCGCCGCGCTGGCGGCACTGAACGACACGAGCGCCGAAGCTCGCGACGTCGCGATGGCGCGATTCGAATCGCGCTGGCGCGACAATCCGCTGGTGATGGACAAGTGGTTCGCGCTGCAGGCGACGTCTTGCCGGGCCGGCACGCTTGAGCGGGTGCGCGCGCTGCTGGCGCATCCGGTGTACGACGCGCGCAATCCAAACCGCATCCGGTCACTGATCGGCGCGTTCGCCCAGTCGAACCTTCCGGCATTCCACGCCGCCGATGGCGGCGGCTACGCCTTTGTCGCCGACCAGGTGCTCATGATCGACCGCAGCAATCCGCAGATCGCCGCACGGCTCGTCGCCGCATTCAATCGTTGGCGTCGCTTCGACGACCGACGCGCTGTATTGCAGCGCTCGGAGCTCGAGCGGATTGCCGCCGCGCCGAAACTGTCGACCGACGTCGCGGAAATCGTCGCGCACGACCTGGCCGATTAGCCGGCGCCGCCGGCAGCCGCTACCAGTATGTCTCGACCGTGTAGTGCCCCGGCTCGCGGCGGCGGTGGCGGCGCATTCCTCGCAATTCGAGGACGCCCTGGGTGTCGCGCACCATGTCGGGATTGCCGCACAGCATCGCGTGCGCGTTTTCCGCTGTCAGCGGCAGGCCGGTCCACGCCTCGAGGCGACCGTCACGGATCGCATCGGGGATCCGGCCGGACAGCGCGCTGCGATCAGGCTCGCGGCTGACGAACGGCGCGAACGCGAACCGGCCCGCGCGCGCGGTCGCGATCTCGGCGATGGCTTCTCCGTATGACAGATCCTGCCTGTAACGGACTGCGTGCACGAGCACGACACGCTCGAATTTTTCCCATGGATCGGCAGTGCGCAGGATCGACAGGAAGGGGCCGATGCCCGTCCCGGTGGCGAGACACCATAGCGCCGCCGCCGACGGAACCTCGGGCATGCTGAAAAAGCCGTTGGCGCGCTCGAGCAGCCAAAGCGGCGCACCGGCGTCGAGCGCAGCGAGCCGCGGCGACAAAGGGCCCTGGGGCAGCACATTGAAGTAGAACTCGTGCGGCGCGCGCTCGGGCGGATTGACGAACGAATACGGCCGTCCGAGCATCGGCTCCTTCGAGCCGGGCGGCGCGGGCAAAGCAAGCCGCGCAAACTGGCCGGCGACGAACGTGAGGGCCGGCGCATCGACCTGAAGCGAGAAGAGGTTGTCCGTCCACTGCCGCTTGCCGGTAACCTTGCCTTCGATCCAATGGCTCATTGCAAGCACACCCTCGCGGTAAGATGCGCATTATGCCAGCCCCGAAGCACGCGCTTGCCGTCGGGCCCCGCGTCTACCTGCGTCGGCCGAGTGCGCGCGATGCGACGGCGTTCATTGCCGGTGCCCGGGTTTCCGACCGGTTGCATCGAGGCTGGGTGCAGGCGCCGACGACAAAATCGGGGTTTACTGCGTATCTGCGCCATTTCGCCGGGCCGAAGTCGCGCGATCCGCAAACCGCGTCGGGCGTCGGCGTCGTCGTGTGCAAGCTTGCTGACGATGCGTTGATCGGCGTATTCAATTTCAGCGAGATCGTGCGCGGCGCATTCGAGAGCAGCTACCTGGGCTACTATGCCTTTGCCCCGCATGCCGGCCAGGGTTACATGTCAGAAGGGCTGAACCTCGTGCTTGCGCTTGCGTTCGGCAAGCTCAAACTGCATCGCGTCGAGGCCAATGTGCAGCCGACCAACCGGCCGTCGGTATCGCTGGTGCGGCGCGCAGGATTCACGCGCGAAGGCTTTTCGCGCCGCTACGTCAAGATCGCCGGCCGCTGGCGCGATCACGAACGCTGGGCGATGCTCTCCGAGGACTGGCGCCGCCTGCACCGGAGCGCTCGTTGATCGTTCGCCGCAGAGCGCTCGCTGTCGCGCTGGCCGCGGCGCTGGGCAGCGTCGCCTGTGCGTCCGCGCCCGAGCGCCTGGACGCGCCGAAAGTCGTCGTCGGCCTCGAGATCGCGCCCTACGCCGTGCACGAGGAATGCGTGGCGCTGCAGGCCGGTCAGCGCATCGGCTATCTTTTCAGAGCAGCGGTGCCGCTGGCCTTCAATATCCATTTTCACGACGGCAACGCGGTGATCGAACCGATTTCCAGCGCGCACACCCAGGGCGAATCAGGCGAATTCACCGCCGATCGCGACCAGACTCATTGCCTGATGTGGGAAGCCGGTGCCGGCGGAAGCGTTCTCGAGTATCGCGTCGAAAGGCTGCGGCAATGAGCGTCGCCGGCAGCCGATTCGTTCATCGCCGGCCGACACCTTACAACTCCTTGTAGCTGTAGGCGCGCCCGTTCTCGACCTCGCCCAGAACCAGTCTGTCGACGATCTTCGCCGCGACGACATCGGACAGAACCAGCTGCCCCGACGCATGAAACTCCCGGAACATGTCGACGCTGGCCAATGTCTCGCGCGGCTGTGCGCGCATGAAGGCCTGCATGCCGGTATCGATAATGCCGGGTCGCACTGAGATCGCGCGAAAAGCCGGCGCGCTCTGGTCGGCGACGATTGTCCGCGTCAGCATCTCCAGCCCGGCCTTGGCGATCGAGTAAGGCCCGCTGCCGGGGAGCGGACGCTCGGCCGCTCCGGACGAAATATTGATCACCAGGCATTCGCCCGAGCCGCCGGCGAATGCGCGGCAAAACAGGTTGGCCAGCGTGAGCGGCGCGACCAGATTCACCGCCAGTGCCTCGGCGACGGAGGCGGCGTCGAACGTTCCCAGCTTGCCTACCGGTCCCGCGACGGCCGCGTTGTTGATCAGGCAAATCGAGCGCGGGCGCATGGCAGCGATCTCGCCGAACGCCGGCGCCAGCGTCGGCTCGATCGCCGCGACTTCGGAGAGATCGCAGCGCGCGAAGCGGTACTGGGCGCCGCCAAGGCGCGGGGAGCTGGCGCGGCCTACGCCGGTCACCGCGAATCCGCGCGCGAGCAGGGTCGCAGCCAGTGATTCGCCCAGGCCGCGCGATACACCAGTGACGATCGCCGCTTTCATCGAGACGCTCGCGAAGACATCCTCATCCTCCAGGCGATCCGGATCGTCAACGGTGCGTGCCGAGCGAGAGCACGACGATCACCGCGATCAGGATCGCGATGCCCAACAGCGTGAGCTTTACCCAGCTCTTCGGATACTCGCCCTGAATCGACCCCGTTACGCCGTTCATGATCGCCTGGAAGCTGCGCGATCCGAAATTGTAGGTGAGCAGCCAGATTGGCGCGAGTATGTGCTTGAACGTCTGTCCTGAATACGCGGCGCGCATGTCGAGGTTGCGATAGGTGTCACCGGGAATCTGCGCAGCGCAGAGCCGTCGCAGCTCCTCGTCCATCGCCTCGCGCGCCGCCTTGGCGGCGCTGATCAGGTCGATCTGGTAGCGTTCGACCACCCAGCCGGCGACGTAGGCCGCATCGTAGGGCTTGAGCTCGCCGGTCGGAAACGGCTCGACGCCGCGCAGCAGCGCCGGATGCACGCCGACCGAGGCGCAGACGAGATCGTCGTCGAAGACCTGCTGCAGACGGCCCGCAGCCGCCTCCCACCGTATCTGGCGGACCTCGCGGGTTTGCGTGCGCCCGGCGCCGTCGGTATACGTTTCCGTCGTGTAGTAGTAATGGCCGGCTTCGGCGGTCCACGCAGCATCGGCCTTCGCGTCGAACGTCCAGTACGGCAGATAGACGCCCTTGACGGTGTCGGTCAGCGCGCCGCGCTTGAGCGCATCCGGCGCGAGCCACAGCCTGCCGTACCAGGCGCGGATGCCGTCCCGCGCCTTGCCTTCGGCGACGGTGAACGGTAGCACGCCCTCGGGGCGAAACGCATCCTTGACCTGCTCGTAGGGAACGAGCTCCGCCGAGCCGCAGAATTCGCAGCGCTGCGCCTGCCGGCTCGCATCCATGACCGATATCGCCTGGCAGCTGCGGCACTTGACGTAGCGCTTGTCGACGCGCCAGCCGCGCTTGTCCTCGCCGATGCCGCGCAACGCTGCGACAAGATCGTGCTCGACGATGGCGCCGGCAGCGTCGATCGTCGCCGGCGACACGGTTCCGCAGAACGGGCACACGAGCGCCCGGCGCGCCGGGTTCCAGACAGCTTCGCCGCCGCAGGCGGGGCAGGCGAATTTCTGCAGCGCGAGTTCTTCGGTGGCCTCGCCAGCGGCGCCG
>JBDTXW010000189.1:0-5594 GCA_040005975.1 Betaproteobacteria bacterium
CACTTCATGACGTCGGAAAAGGACGAGTTCTATTATCACGAGAATCTCGTTCATGTGGCGGCGATTGCGCATCCGGCTCCGACGAGTGCACTGATCATCGGCGGCGGTGACGGCGGCTCGGCCGAGGAACTGCTCAAGTACTCGACGATCCGGTCGGTCACGCTGGTCGAGATCGATCTTGCCGTCGTCGACATCGCCCGCAAGTACCTCGCGCGCGTCCACCGCGGCGCGTTCGCCGATCCCAGGCTTTCACTTCGCGTCGAGGATGGACTGGCTTTCGTCCGCGCTACCGCCGAGACCTACGACTTGATCATCCTGGATCTGACAGACCCGGGCGGACCCTCGGAGCCGCTGTACGACGCCGACTTCTACCGTGCCTGCGCCGCCCGTCTGAAGCCGTCCGGTGCGATGACGCTGCACCTCGCCTCGCCGGTTTCGCATCCGGCGCGCATCCGGGCTGGCATGGCCGGTCTGCGCGCTGCTTTCGCGATCGTCGTGCCGTATCTGGTTCCCATTCCGCTCTATGGCGGCCTTTGGATGATGGCGTGCGCTTCGGCAACGCTCAATCCATCGTATTTGACGCCGCTGGAGGCCGATCGCCGCATATCGCAGCGCGGTATTCGCGATTTGCAATATTACAATGGCGACGTTCACCGCGCCGCAATGGCGCTGCCCAACTTCATCCGCGAGCTGGTCCAGGTCGCCTGACCCTGCTGTTTTGCCCGTTACTTGAACCTTACCGGGCGCGCCCGCATCTTAGTACTGGATGCCCTGAAGGAACGGGGCACCCGGGCGATGAGGGCCGCGAATCAACGATGAGGTCATCCGATATGACATTAACCGAAGCGATGCACGGAGCCGATTTCGTGCAGCTTAACGGGGTCGTGTTCGTGACCGAGTATCTTCGCGTCCCGGACGAGTCGACTGTGGCCGACGACGTCGTGATGGAACTGAGGCTGGGCAATACCGAGCTTGAGTTCACGTGGCGCGAACTCGACGATGCGGCCTACGTCGGCGAAGGAACCTACCGCCTGAAGTCGGGCGCGTTGCTGCGTTTCCTGTCGTCGGCGACGATCCACTAGAGCGGCGGCTCCCGCCGCCTGCCCTGTCGTGATCGGCCGGTCCTGCCGGCCGCAGCGGCGGTTCACGCCGCTACCGAATCCGTTCGACATCATCACGCCGCGCGATATCGCGCTGCGTGCCGTCGCATGCTCGCCGGCGTGCAATAGCGCTTCCATCGGCGCAAAGAACTCTGACAGGATGCGCGCGGCAGATTAAAATCGCGGCATCGAGGCGGGGCTCTCCGAAAGGCCATGCATGAGTCGCAAGCGCAGGGATGTGCTCAAGTCGGGCGGCGGCGTAACGCTGCTCGCACTGGTGGCGGCAGCAGGCTGGCTCAGGCCGGGCGACGCGGCGGCGCAGGCATGGAACAAAGCGGCATTCGACACCAGGAACATCGGCGAGACGATGAAGGCACTGGGCGGCGGCGATCCGGTCCAGAGCAAGGATATCGTCTTCTTCCAGACACCGGACATCGCCGAAAACGGCGCCGTCGTGCCGGTTGGCATCACCAGCAACATTCCGAAGACCGAGTCGATTGCCGTGCTGATCGAGAAAAACCCCAACATGCTAGCGGCGGTGTTCGACATTCCGGCGGGTACCGAGCCGAGCATTTCCACGCGCGTGAAAATGGGCCAGAGCTCGAACATCTATGCGCTGGTCAAAGCTGACGGCAAGTACTTCGTCGCGGCCAAGGACGTCAAGGTCACGCTCGGCGGATGCGGAGGTTGACATGGCAGATCCGATGAAAATCCGGGCCAGCGTCGCCGGGGAGTCTACCGAGGTCAAGGTGCTGATGAGCCACGAGATGGAGACCGGCCAGCGCAAGGATGGCCAAGGTGCTGTCATACCGGCATGGTTCATCCAGACCGTCACCGTAACGCACGGCGGCAACACGGTGCTCGCCGCGCAATGGGGACCTGCGGTATCGAAGAATCCATTTCTCTCGTTCAAGTTCAAGGGCGGGGCGAAAGGCGACAAGGTCACGATTACCTGGGTCGACAATCGCGGCGACAAGCGCACCGACGAAGCGACGATCGCGTGATGCCGGGCTGGCGCAAACGCATAGGCGGCTTGCGATGGGTTGCGGCGCTTGCGGCCGCGGTCTGCGTCGGCGCGGGACCGGCGTCGGCCCAGACCTCGGCAACCGATGAAATCGCCAAGTACCGCGCAGCATTGCAGGATGGCAATCCCGCCGAATTATGGGAGGCTCGCGGCGAGGGACTGTGGAAGGAGCTGCGCGGCCCGAGGAAAGTATCACTCGAGCAGTGCGATCTGGGACTTGGCGCAGGTGTCGTCACGGGTGCTTATGCGCGGTTACCGAAGTATTTTGCCGACGCCGATCGCGTGATGGATCTGGAGACGCGCGTGGTCTGGTGCATGGTCAAGCTGCAAGGCTTCAGCGAGGCCGACGCGAAGAGAAATCCCTTCGGCAGCGGCAACGACAAGAAGTCCGACATCGAAGCGCTGGTCGCGTACATCACCGGCGAATCGCGCGGCGTCAAGATGAACGTGGCGCTCGCGCACCCGAAGGAAATCGAGATGTACAGGGTCGGCGAGAAGTTGTTCTACTATCGCGGCGGCCCGCACGATTTCGGCTGCGTGACCTGCCATAACGCCGACAACCAGCGCATCCGCCTGCAGGATCTTCCGAACCTCACCAAGGTCGAGGGCGCGCAAAAGGCGTACACGACGTGGCCGGCCTACCGGGTGTCGCAGGGCGAGCTGCGCACGTTCCAGTGGCGCCTCAACGACTGCTTCCGGCAGCAGCGGTTTCCGGAGCTCGAATTCGGTTCGGATGTGTCGATCGCGCTGACGATGTTCCTCGCAAAAAATGCCAACGGCGCCGCATTCGACGGCCCGGCGATCAAGCGTTGAGCACATGACGATCCGAAGAATATTTTCCGGGGCGCTCTTCGCCACGATCCTCGTCGGCTGCGCGACCGCACCCTCTGACGAGCGGATCTCGGCCGAGGCGGGCGCGATGCTCAAGGCCTCGTTCAAGGCGAGAGGGCAAGCCGGCCTTGATCGGCTCGACCAGGACGACACGCAGCGGCTTTGCAGCGAATTGGCCGGCAGGACGCCGTCGAAGGAGGTCGCCGACCGCATCGAAAAACAAAACCTGGCGACGATCAAATATCCGGTCGACGGCAAGCTTTCCGGCGACTGGAAGAACGGCGAAAGGATCGCGCAGGAAGGCCGTGGCAAGCAGTACTCGGATGACCCGAAGGGGCCCGTCGGCGGCAATTGCTACGCCTGCCATCAGCTTGCGCCGCAGGAAGTGGCATACGGGACGATCGGGCCGAGCCTCTACCGCTTCGGCAAGCTCCGCGGCTACGCCGTGGAGATCGAGCGCTATGCCTACGCCAAGATCTTCAACTCCGAGGCGTTCGCCGCCTGCTCGATGATGCCGCGCTTCGGCCATAACGGCATCCTTTCCGAGCAGCAGATCAAGGATGTCACCGCGCTGCTGATGGATCCCGCCTCGCCGGTCAACCAGTGATGCCGCTGCGGTGCCGCGGCTCGCGCCCGTCGCTGCGATTCGACGAATACGATCGTGAAGCGGCGTGAATTTCTGCAGGGTCTCGCCGCCGGCGCGGTCGCCGGCTTGCCGATCGGCGTTTGTCGCGCGGCAGACGCGTCGGATGGTGAACGCTTGTACGGTGCGCTGAAGCCATTCGGCAACGTGGGCTTGCTGCACATCACCGACTGCCACGCGCAACTGAATCCCGTCAGATTTCGTGAGCCGAGCGTCAATCTCGGCGCCGGCGCGGCACGCGGCAAGCCGCCGCATCTGGTCGGTGAGGCACTCCTCAAGCACTTCGGCATTGCGCCGGGGACGCGCGAGGCCCACGCGTTCACCTATCTCGATTTCGAGCGCGCCGCGCGCGCCTACGGCGCAATGGGCGGTTTCGCGCACCTCGCGACGCTGCTGAAGCGGCTGCGCGCGGATCGCCCTGGCTCGCTGTTGCTCGACGGCGGCGACACCTGGCAGGGCTCGGCAACGTCGCTGTGGACCAAAGGTCAGGACATGGTCGACGCCGCCAAGCTGCTCGGCGTCGACGTGATGACCGGTCACTGGGAATTCACCTATGGCGCGCAGCGGGTGAAGGAAGTAATCCAATGCGACTTCGCCGGTCGCGTTGACTTCATCGCGCAAAACGTGCGCACGGCCGACTTTGGCGATCCGGTGTTCGATCCGTATGTCGTCAAGGTGGTCAACGGCATTCCGATCGCTATCGTCGGGCAGGCGTTTCCGTACACGCCGATCGCCAACCCGCGCTATTTTGTCGCCGATTGGACATTCGGCATCCAGGAAGAGAGTTTGCAGAAGGCGGTCAACGCCGCGCGCGGCAAGGGCGCTCAGGCGGTCGTCCTGTTGTCGCACAACGGCATGGACGTCGATCTCAAGCTCGCGACACGGGTAACGGGCATCGACGTGATCCTGGGCGGCCACACGCACGACGCCGTGCCGCAGCCGTCGATCGTGGCCAATCGCGGCGGCAGGACAGCGGTGACCAACGCCGGATGCAACGGAAAATTCGTCGGCGTGCTCGACCTTGACGTCAGCGGGGGCAAGGTCGCTGATTTACGCTATCGCCTGGTACCGGTCTTTGCCGACCTTCTTCCGCCCGATGCCGCCATGGCTGCATTGATCGCGAAAGTCCGCGCGCCGTTTGCTGCCAAGCTCGACGAAGCGCTGGCGGTCAACGACACACTTCTTTATCGGCGCGGCAATTTCAACGGAACCTACGACCAGTTGCTGCTCGATGCGCTGATGGCCGAGAAGGACGCCGAAATCGCGTTCTCACCGGGGTTTCGCTGGGGTACGACGCTGCTCCCGGGCGATACGATTCGCTACGAGCACCTGCTCGATCAGACGGCGATCACCTATCCGTACGTCACCGTAAGCGACATGACCGGCGAGACCATCAAGACGATCCTCGAGGACGTTGCCGACAACCTGTTCAATCCGGATCCGTATTACCAGCAGGGGGGCGACATGGTGCGGGTCGGCGGCATGCGCTATGCGATCGACCCGGGAGCGGTGATGGGGCGGCGCATCACCCGCATGGAGCTCGCTGGCAAGCCGATCGCGGCGGGGCGCAGCTACAAGGTCGCCGGATGGGCACCGGTCGCCGAAGAGGCGCGCACCGCGGGCGGCGAGCCGGTATGGGACGTCGTTGCGCGTTACCTCCGCGCACGCCGGACGATCGGCCCGTCGCCTCTCAACTTGCCCAAGGTCGAAGGCGTCGCTGGCGACCCGGGCAGCGTTTCTTGAATCGGGGCGATTGAGATGCGCTTGTTCGGCGTTGCAATGGTCCGCAACGAAGCCGACGTGATCGAAGCGTTCGTACGCCACAACCTGAGCGTGCTCGATGGCCTGGCGATCATCGACCACGGCTCGCTCGATGGCACCGGCGACATCCTGGCGAAGCTGCAGACGGAAAATCTGCCCTTGCGCGTGGAGCGCGACGACCAGCCGGAGTTTTTCCAGTCGGCCCGCGTGACGGCGCTGGCGCGCGAAACGCTCG
>JBDTXW010000190.1:0-5478 GCA_040005975.1 Betaproteobacteria bacterium
CAGGCGGCGCTGCTCGTGCCGCTGCTGGTTTTTGCCGGCATTGGCATTTTCCTGGCGATCGGCTTGAGGCTCGATCCCCGCGAGGTTCCGTCGCCGTTGATCGGAAAGCCGGTTCCCGCTTTTGCGCTCCCGCCGGTGCTCGGCCGGTCGCTGGGCCTGGCGAGCCCGGACCCGAAAGGCGAAGTGTCGCTGGTCAACGTATTCGCCTCCTGGTGCGTCGGCTGCCGCGAAGAGCATCCGCTGCTGATGCAGATCAAGCGCGACGGCGTCGTTCCGATTCATGTTCTCGACTACAAGGACACACCCGCGGACGCGGCGCGTTGGCTCGACGATCGAGGAGACCCGTACACGCGTACCGGCGCGGATCTGGACGGCCGGGTCGCGATCGACTGGGGCGTGTATGGCGTTCCGGAAACATTCGTCATCGACCGCGAGGGGCGGATTGCCTATAAGCACATCGGGGCGCTCACACCTGACGTCTGGATCCAAACGATGCTGCCGCTCATACACAAGCTGCAAAAGTAATCATTATGCACATGCCGGACCTCCGCCACGCTATTGCAAATCGCCAAGCGCAATCGTCCAAGGCGGGACTCGTCGTCTTTGGCGTGAGCGTATTTGCGCTCTCGCTGGTCGGCGCCTGGTTCTCTCTTCGCCCATCCGCAACGCAATTCACGTTCACTCCCTATTCATCGCCGCGTCCGATCGCGAACGTCGAGTTCGAGGACGGCAACGGCCAGAAGCGCACGCTCGCGGACTTCAAGGGCAAGGTAGTGCTACTCAACATTTGGGCGACGTGGTGCGGACCTTGTCGCGAGGAGATGCCCACGCTGGACCGCCTGCAGCAGCGGCTGGGAAGCACGGACTTCGAGGTCGTCGCGCTGTCGATCGACCGTGGTGGCCAAGCCGCCGTCAGGAGCTTCTTAGATCATATCAAGGTCCAGCGGCTGGCGATCTATGTTGACGCTAGCGCCGAGGCACATGCCAAGCTCGGCGCCGTCGGCATCCCAACAACGTTACTTCTCGACCGGGAGGGCCGTGAGATCGGCCGCGTCGTGGGGCCGGCCGAATGGGATCGCCCCGAGGTGATCGCAACAATCCAGCGCTATCTGCCGGCGCGCCCGCCATGAATCGGGAAACAGGCAGCGGCGGCACGCGACAACCGGGGTGGGGCCGGCGACGAGGCGTTACCAGCATTGGCCACCGGTGTGGGCGCACTTGCGCTTTGTTCACAATCTGGATCAGGAGAATGCTTGATGCAGACTTCCAAAGGCAGCGACATTAGCGTCGATCCATCAGGCAACGCGGCGACGCCGTTCGCGTCGCGGATTTGGCCGCTTCTTACGCTGGGTGATCGACTCGGGCGCCGTACCGCGGTCGTTGTCTGGTTGGTGGCTGCGATCGGATTGGGCCTCTTTTCGGGTTGGAGTTGGCTCGTCGCCGCAGGCCTGTCATCGATCGTGCTGGGGCTACTGCCATGCGCCGCAATGTGCGCTCTGGGACTTTGTGGCGGCTCCTCGGGTAAAAAGTGTTCTGACAAGACTGCGGCCAAGGCTCCGCGCGAAACGCAGCCGTAAGCAAGAGTCGCTATCGCTGCACTCAGCGCAACACCGCAGCCAAAAATCAACGGGAGAAAGTGCCATGAGAACTGGATTGAAAGTTGCTTCTCTTGCACTCGTTCTGGCCACTATAATCAGCACGGGCGCGCGGGCCGCCGGTCCCGCAGGCGCCGCGGGCGAGCCCGACGCTGCATCAATCGACGCAATTGTCCGGAAGCTTGAGAACAGCGGTGCACTGGATGCGGCGCTTGACCGGGCATTGAGCCGGCAGGCACAGCGGAAGCAGCAGGCCGACCAAGCGGCAGAGACACAACGGCAGGCGCAGCTGCAGGCTCAGGCCAAAAGTGCGCGAGCCGTCGACACCAAGCTCGATCATGTCCGCGGCAAAGCATCTGCTGAAGTTTCGTTGATCGAATATACCGACTTCGAATGCCCGTTCTGCAAACAGTTCCATGGCACGCCGAAGGCGCTGCTCGATCGCTATCAGGGTCGGGTCAACTGGGTCATCCGTAATTATCCGTTGCCGTTCCACGACCCGGCCGCGCGCAAGGAGGCGCTCGCCGCGGAATGTGTCGGACAGCTGGGCGGCAATGACGCCTACTGGAAATACGCCGATGCGCTGTTTGCGAGCACGAAATCGAACGGCGGCGGCCTACCCGATGACAAATCCGTAGACAAGCTGGCAGAGTCAGTCGGGATTAAGAGCGCCGCGTTAGGTCAGTGCATGAACGCGGACGCCGCGGTGAAACGGATCGAGCTTGATATCGCCGATGGCAATGCGGCGGGCGTGAGCGGAACCCCGACAACCGTTGTCCGGAATAACAAGACCGGGGCGAGCGTGGCCGTCGTGGGGGCATTGCCCGCCGGAGGCCTCGATCCGGCAATCGAGCAAATGCTCAGGGCACAGCCGTAGCGGGTCGGGCCTTAATGTTCCCTGCGGAATAATGGACGCATCGAATATCGGTCTCGCGACTGCCTTCCTCGCCGGCATCGTGTCGTTTCTATCACCGTGCGTATTGCCCGTGGTGCCTGGATACATTTCCTACATCGCCGGGCAGACTGGTAACGGGCCCAATGAGGCGATCGACAAACGCCGGCGCCTCAAGGCGCTGGCGCTGAGCGTGTTCTTCGTGCTGGGTTTCGGCGCCGTGTTCGTAATACTCGGCGCCAGCGCCACTGCGCTCGGTCGACTCTTCCTGCGCTATCGCTACGAGGCGAATATCGTCGGGGGCGTCATCGTCATCGTGTTCGGCCTGATCATGCTCGGTATGCTCCGCGTGAGGTGGCTGCAGCGCGATTTTCGCTTGCATCCTCGGCTCGCTGGAGGCCAGCCGGCCACGGCACTCGTTCTCGGGGTCGCCTTTGGATTCGGATGGACGCCGTGCATCGGGCCGATCCTCGGTGCGATCCTCACGGTCAGCGCTGTCCAGAGTTCGCTGCAAGAAAGCATCGGGTTGTTGACAGCATATGCGGTCGGACTTGGCGTCCCGTTCCTGCTGGCCGCCGTCTTCATGCGCGCACTGCTCGACCGTATCAAAGGGTTACGCCGGGCCGGGCGGCCGTTGCAGGCCGTGGCGGGCGTGGTCATGGTCCTCTTCGGCGTGGCGATGGTCACGGGGAAGATCACGACGTTTTCGTATTGGCTGCTGGAGATGTTTCCTGCGCTGGGTCGTATCGGATGATCTTGCCATGGCCAATCGTATGGCAGCACATAAAAGTAGGACGCTGAGCAGAAAAGAACGCGATGAATTGAAGCGCGAAGAACAGAAGCAATCGGAGGAGGCACGCCGCCGATCCACAAGAGCAAAACGAATATTGAAGTGGAGCTTGGCGTTGCTTGTTGCGGCAGCGGCGGTCACGGCTTTGATTTGGTTGACCTCCCCACGGGAGGAGCTTGGCCAACCGATTGCAGACCAGGGGCGAGAACACATTGCTGTCGGTGCAACCCATCTGCCGTATAACTCAAATCCGCCGACGTCAGGACCGCATTACGTCGAGCCGGCCTCGTGGGGGATCTATCAGAGCGAACTACCGGACGAAACGCTGGTACACAACCTCGAGCACGGCGGCATCTGGATCTCGTACAGCGATATCGATCCAGCAACAAAGCAGAGAATCGAGATGTTGGCGAAGGAGCATCCGAACAAAATGATTGTCACCCCCAGGTCCGAAGACGACGCCAAAATCGTGTTGGCTTCCTGGCGCCGATTGCTCAAGCTTGAAAGGTTTGATGAGGACACCGTTATGTCTTTCATCAAGGCCAACAAGAACCGATCGCCCGAGCCCGACGCGATGTGACGCGGCGGGTTACCGCGCCTCTTCCGTCGATGTCCGTGCTCCCGACGACGTACCTGCTGATCAGGCGAAGGCGTTGGCCGGCTCCGCGCCTAGGATGTTTCGGGAGCAGGGCAGCCTCGCCTTGACCCGCGATACGTCGGAACCCCCGTTGCGGGCTGAAAATGGGGTAGGGTGGAGTCACTTGAGCACGAAGGATCGCTCCACTACCGATGCGTTCAGCGTGGCGAGCGGGACATCGGCCTCCTCGGTCGCGCCGCGCGGTGTTCGATTTGTCCAAGCGAGCTCATTGGATGTTGGTACTCGATGATCGGGACGCATCCAATCAGATGGAGAGTAGCGTTGCTAGAGAAACTTGGTACAACTCTCTCGCTACTATTTCTAGCTGCCGGTGTCGCGATCGCCTATGACGCGACTCCTTTGCTGTACGCGGGCCAGGAAGGGCACGAGATCAAGGCGTTGTCCGCCGAAGAAGTTGCAACCTATCTCGAAGGCAAGGGCATGGCATTGGCGAAGGTGGCCGAACTCAATCATTACCACGGACCGGCGCACGTGCTTGCGCTTGGGAGTGAGGTTGCCTTGACGCCAAAGCAGTGGCTGCAGCGTCCGTGCCGAAGGCGGTCAGCGACGCGATGTTCGGCGAGCTGCGAGCGCATTGGAACGACGCGCAGATTGTCGAAATCATCGGTGTCATTTCGTTGTTGGGCCTCAACCGCTGGAATGACACATTGGCGACGCCGCTGGAAGAGCAGGCGATCGAGGTCGGCGAGAGACTGCTCGCCAAAGGCGGCTGGAGCATCGGCAAGCACCGGAGCTAGCTGGCTCGCCTACGTTGCGCCAGCGCTCTCGAGAATTCGGGCCGACCGGGGCGCTCCATCGAGTCCCGTGAACGTTCGTCGCCGCTGTGCTCCAGCGGCACGCGCGCGAATCGAGCACTGACAAGCTTGCAACTCACGCCAGTGTCGCTTGGGGCGAGCAGAGTGCCTCGACGAGAGGCAGACGGCGGGGCTGGCGTCCAGGCGATCGTCGATGTGGCAATTAATCCTGATTATGCAAGTTTGGGCGCCAAATAATTATCCGCGGTGTTGTCAGTCATCGAGGCACCCGCAATCAGCGCTCAAGACCGCGCGCAATGCTGTGCGCTTACCGCCTGCAGCACGCTGCCAGTGCGCTCATCCTGCACAAAGGCGACCACCTCCAGCTGTGCGCGGTTCCAGGCTGTCGCCAGTGCAATTTCGCGTTGCACGTGTGCCGCGCGATCACTCAGGCGGATGGGTCCGATCCATTCACGAAGTTGGATGGACCGCCCGGCGTCTCTGACTGGGAGCCGTGCGGAAGGCCAACAGGCCGCGCGGCGCGCGGCCTGAATTGCTGCGCAGGACTCATTGCGTTAGACGGCGAATCGTGATCCTTGCCACCGGGTTCCGCCAATCACGAATAGCGGGATTCAAGTCGCCGATGCCATGGATGCCGGCGTGGATGTGCACGTAGCCCTCGCCGCCTCCTGGCGCACCACCGCCGCCAGGCCCTCCACATTCGATGAAATTTGGTCCCGGGATGGAAGCGCAAGTTTCGTCGTTTCTTTCGGTACCGGCGTCGTACGCGGGCGAAAAGGCCGTGACCG
>JBDTXW010000191.1:0-5440 GCA_040005975.1 Betaproteobacteria bacterium
GATCGCGTGCCGCGCCTGTGGGGCGAGTGGATCTTTTCCGATCGCGTCGATACGCGACTGGTCGCGCACTCGCACGGAGATTCCAGCGGCGTTCGCGGGGCTGCCTGGTTATGGGACGACAGCGTCGAAGGGGGGAGCTAGTGGTCCGGACCCGATCCGACGCGCTCCACTGATGTCAGCGCGAAACCGGCGTATCACCGTCGTCGTATAATCGCGCACGCTTTATCGTGCATTGTCGATCTTTCCGCGAGGTCATTTCCCGATGAAAAAAGTTTACTCCGATGCAACCTCCGCGTTGGGCGGACTGTTGCACGACAACATGACGATCGCGGCCGGAGGCTTCGGCCTGTGTGGCATCCCCGAGAACCTGATCCAGGCGCTCGTGGAAAGCGGCGTGCAAGGGCTGACGATCGTCGGCAACAACGCCGGCGTCGACGACTTCGGCATGGGACTTCTGCTCAAGTCGCATCAGGTGAAGAAAGTGATTGCCTCCTACGTCGGCGAAAACAAGGAGTTCGAGCGGCAGGTGCTCGCGGGCGAACTGGAGCTCCAGCTCACGCCGCAGGGGACACTGGCCGAAAAGCTGCGCGCCGGCGGTGCGGGCATTCCAGGCTTCTATACGCGCACAGCGTTCGGCACCAAATTGGCCGAAGGCAAGCAGACGATGGCATTCGACGGCAAGGAGTACGTGCTCGAAGAGGCGATCCGCGCCGATGTCTCCATCGTCAAGGCATGGAAGGGTGACCCGACCGGTAATCTCGTCTATCGGGAGACCGCGCGCAATTTCAATCCGATGATCGCGACCTGCGGCAAGGTCACCGTCTCCGAAGTCGAGGAGCTCGTGGAAACCGGCAAGCTCGATCCGGATCAGATTCACACCCCGGGCATCTACGTCGACCGCATCCTCCAAGGCGATCGCTACGAGAAGCGGATCGAATTCCGCACGGTGGCGGGCGGCGCCGCGTCGAAGAAGGACTCGCCGATCCGCGAGTTGATGGCCAGGCGCGCGGCGCTCGAGTTGCGCGATGGCTATTACGTCAATCTCGGCATCGGCATACCGACGCTGGTCGCCAACTTCATTCCGCAGAACATCAACGTGACCTTGCAGTCCGAGAATGGCCTGCTGGGCATCGGCCCATACCCCGCGCAGGACCAAGTCGATCCCGATCTGATCAATGCCGGCAAGCAGACGATCACCAGCTTGCCCGGATCGAGCTTTTTTTCCAGCGCCGACTCGTTCGCGATGATTCGCGGCGGTCACATCGACTTGTCGATTCTCGGTGCACTCGAAGTCGCCGACAACGGCGACCTCGCCAACTGGATGGTGCCGGGGAAGATGGTCAAGGGTCCGGGTGGCGCGATGGACCTGGTGTCCGGGGTCAAGCGGGTGATCGTGCTGATGGAGCACACGGCCAGGGACGGTACACCGAAGATACTCAAGGCGTGTACGCTGCCGGTGACCGGCAAGGGCGTCGTCAACATGATCATCACCGACCTGTGCGTGTTCGACGTCGTCGCCGGCAAAGGCTTGGTCCTGACCGAGCTGCACCCGGGTGTCACGATCGACGAAGTTCGCGCGAAGACCGGCGCCGATTTCACCGTCGCGCTGCGCTAGCTACATCCTGGCTAGTTACATCGCCGAGTAGTTCGGCCCGCCGCCGCCTTCGGGTGTCACCCAGTGAATGTTCTGCAGCGGGTCCTTGATGTCGCATGTCTTGCAATGGACGCAATTCGGCGCGTTGATCTGCAGGCGCATGTCGTGCCCGCCTGCCGCCGCGACAAATTCGTAGACACCGGCGGGGCAATAGCGCTGCTCGGGACCATCGTAGCGCGCGAGGTTCACGGCGACCGGGATCGAGGGGTCGCGAAGCTTCAGATGCGACGGCTGGTTCTCTTCGTGATTGGTGTTCGAGATGAACACTGACGATAGCTTGTCGAACGTCAGCACGCCGTCGTACTTCGGATAGTCGATCTTCGGCATTTCCGCAGCCGGCGCGAGCGTTTCGTGATCGGGCTTGTCATGGCGCAGCGTCCAGGGTACCGCCGCACCGAGTCCGAGGTCGTTGAGCCACATGTGCATGCCGGCATGCGCGGTGCCCAGCCACAATCCCCACTTCAAGCCCGGCTTGACGTTGCGCACCTTGTACAGATCCTCGTATACCCAGGATTGCCGCATCGCGATCGGGTAGGCCGCGAGCTCGTCGTGCGAGCGGTTCTGGGCCAATGCTGCGAAGGCGGCTTCCGCGCCGAGCATCCCGGTCTTCATCGCGTTGTGCGAGCCCTTGATTCGCGGCAGGTTCACGAACCCCGCGGCACATCCGATCAGAGCGCCGCCGGGAAAGGCGAGCCTCGGGATCGATTGCAGGCCGCCCTCGTTGATCGCGCGCGCGCCGTACGACAGGCGTTTGCCGCCTTCGAACGTGCTGCGGATCGCCGGGTGCGTCTTGAAGCGCTGGAATTCGTCATACGGAGACAGATGGGGATTGCGGTAATTCAGATGCACGACGAATCCGACGGCGACCTGCTGATTCTCCAGATGGTAGACAAACGAGCCGCCACCGGTCGCGGTGTCGAGCGGCCAGCCCTGCGTATGCAGCACCAGCCCCGGCCGGTGCCGGTCCGCGGAGACCTGCCACAGCTCCTTGATACCGATGCCGTACTTTTGCGGGTCGACGCCGTCGCGCAGGTTGAAGCGCGCCATCAATTCCTGCGACAGCGAGCCGCGGCACCCTTCCGCGAACAGCGTATAGCGGGCATGAAGCTCCATCCCAGGCTGGTAGTCGGGCTTGTGCGTTCCGTCCTTGCCGACGCCCATGTCGCCGGTCGCCACGCCGCGCACGGCACCGGTGTCGGTGTACAGAACCTCGGCCGCAGCAAACCCGGGATAGATCTCGACACCCAGCGCCTCGGCCTGCTGCGCCAGCCATTTGCAGACGTTGCCCAGGCTCACGATGTAGTTGCCGTCGTTGCGCATCAGCGGCGGCAGCAGCCAGCCGGGAACCCGGTAAGCATTCGCGGTGGTCAGCACTTCGAAGCGATCCTCGCTGACCGCCGTATTCAGCGGTGCGCCGAGCGTCTTCCAGTCGGGGAGAAGCTCGTTCAGTGCCTTCGGGTCGATGACCGCACCGGACAGGATATGCGCGCCGATCTCCGAGCCTTTTTCCAGCACGCAGACGCTGACTTCGCGGGCATGCTCGCGCGCGCGCTGTTTCAGGCGAATCGCCGCCGACAAGCCCGCGGGGCCAGCACCGACGATCACCACATCGAACTGCATCACTTCGCGCTGCATGGCGCTCCCCGCCGACGTCCTGCTGTCAGCCATTATAATTGCGATTTCCCCGGCGACGCGCCAATGACCGCAGAACGAAATCTCGTTCACACCACCTGGCTGCCCATACGATGGGGCGACATGGATGCGCAGGGCCACGTCAACAACACCGTATATTTCCGCTACATGGAGCAGGCGCGCATCGAATGGCTGACGTGGCTCGACGAACGCTGCGGCGGATTCCCGGGTCAGGGGTCGGTCATCGTCAACGCGAGCTGTACGTTCATCGCGCCGATTACGTTCCCGGGAACAGTCGAAGTGCGCATGTCTCTCGATCCGCCGGGCCGGTCGAGCATCGGAACGCATTACGAAATCCGGATCGGCGATACGAAACACGCCGAAGGTAGCGCCAAGCTCGTCTGGATCGACCGGCGCTCGCTGCGTTCGGCGCCGCTGCCTGAGCGGGTGGCGGCATTGGTCGCGCAGGGCGAAACGGTGCTCGTCAAATGAGCCCGCGATGAACGTCATCGCCATCGTCATCGCGCTCGGCGTCGAGCAATGGCGGACGTTCCGCTGGCGCGGTGCGCTGCAGCAGGCCTTCCTCCGGTACGCGCGATGGCTCGAGCATCGCTTCAATGGCGGTTCGGCCCAGCAGGGCGCGATTGCCGCCGCGCTTGCCATTGCGCCGCCGGTCTTGGTCGCCGGGGCTGGATTCTGGGCGCTCGACCAGCTCAATCCCTTGCTGGGTCTCGCGTGGAACGTGCTTGTCCTCTACCTGCTGGTCGGGTTTCGCCACTTCAGCCACGCGTTCAGCGCGATCGTCGAGGCGCTCAAAGCGGGCGACCCGCTCACGGCTCGCCGGCGCCTCGCCGCATGGCGCGGCAGCGACGCCAGCGCAGTCAGCGCTGAAGAAATACCGAAGCTCGCCATCGAACAGGGCGTCGAGGATTCGTATCGCCACGTTTTCGGCACGCTGTTCTGGTTTCTGGTGCTGCCCGGACCGGCCGGTGCCGTGCTCTACCGGGCGACGGTACTGCTCGCGGCGCAATGGCAAGGCGATGCGCTGACGCCGCTTGGCCATCAATTGAGCGCGTTCGGCGCGCCCGTGCAGCGCCTGCTGTATTGGCTCGACTGGATACCGGTGCGCCTGACTGCCGCGACCTTCGCAGTCGTTGGCGACTTCGAAGACGCGATCTATTGCTGGCGCACGCAGGCCGGACAATGGCCTCGCTTGCACGACGGCCTCCTGCTTGCCAGCGCCGCGGGTGCCCTCGGCGTGGTCATCGGCGGGACGCTGACCGGACCCACGGGCGAGCCCGAATTCCGGCCCGAACTCGGCATCGGCGAAGCTGCCGACAGCGACATTCTTCCCAGCGCCGCCGGACTGGTCTGGCGAGCGCTGCTGGTGTGGCTCGCCGTCCTCGTGGTGCTTACGCTCGCGTACTGGGCGCCATAGCGAAGCCCGCGCGCCTCACCACGTTTGCGCGCGCCGCCCACTGTCCGCGAGCAGCTGCCGCAGCAAGGTCAACCGCCATGGCTTGACCTCGCCGCGCGCGATCGCCTCCCGGATCGCGCAGCCGGGCTCGCTGTCGTGGCGGCAATTGCGAAAGCGGCAGCTGCCCAGCAACGGGCGCAACTCGACAAAGCCGCGCTCGATCGCGTCGGCCGCGAGATGTCCGAGGCCGAACTCCTTCATGCCGGGTGAGTCGACGATCCAGCTCGACGCATCGATCGGATACAGCGTCGTCTCGGTCGTCGTATGACGGCCGGTGTGCAGCGCCGTCGAAACTTCGCCGACCCTCGCCGCCGCGGCGGGAAGCATGCGGTTGATCAGCGTCGACTTGCCCATGCCTGATTGTCCGATCAGCACGCTGTGCTGGCCGGCGAGCAGCGGCAGCAGGGCGCCCGCGCCCTCGGTCGCGCAAATCTCGACGATCGCATAGCCCAGTGCGGCGAACTGCGCGAGCCTCGGCCGTATCGCGGCGAACGCGGGCAGATCGCGCTTGTTGGCGATCAGGACGAAGCGGCAGCCGGCACTTTCCGCGGCCACGACCCAGCGGTGCACCAGCTCGTCGTCGAACGGCGGATCGGGCGCGACCATGCCCAGCACTTGCGTGACGTTGGCGGCGATCAGCTTTTCGCGCCTTGCGTCGGAGCGGTAGAAAAGCGTCG
>JBDTXW010000192.1:0-5436 GCA_040005975.1 Betaproteobacteria bacterium
TTCTTAGCGCGGCGTTCGCGGGTCCTGGCGGATGCAGATCATCGACGATAGCGGGGATCATCACCGCGCTCAAGGTCTCGCGCCGCGATCAGCCGGGCCGGTCCAGTGCGAGACGTGCGCGGCATGATCGGATGGCGGCACCGGGCCCGCAGGCGGCGATGGTGTCCCCAGGTAAAGGAAGCCAACGATCGCGTCGCCTGCAGTCAGACCCAATGCGAGCTTGACGGCGTCGTCGTAGGCGGCAGTGCCGGTGCGCCAGAAGCCGCCGAATCCCAGCGCGTGTGCCGCCACCAGGATATTCTGCGCGGCAGCGCCCGCGGCGATGATCTGTTCGAGCCCCGGCACGCTCTTGTGCTCGCGCAGCCGCGCCGCGACCACGATGATAAGCGGCGCCCGCAGCGGCTTGCGGCGCTCCTTGTCGATTGCGGCCTCCGGCAGGTCGGGCTCGCGCTCGCGTAGCGCCGCGGCCAGCACGTCGCCGAGCGCATTGCGCGCGCTGCCGTCGATGACGATGAAGCGCCAGGGCCGCAATCTGCCGTGGTCGGGCGCGCGGGCGGCGGCACGCAATATCGACGACAGCGCCGCCGCGCCGGGCGCCGGCTCGGTCAGTCCGATCGGACTGGCTCGTGTGGTCAGGGCTTCGATCGCATCCAATGGCGCACCGGTCCTTCCGAAAGACGCTCTATGGGGAGTGGCGGGGCGGCGTTCACTTTGCCGCGATGGCTGAGGTAGGATATCCGATCAGCGCAAAAATCACGACATCGCCGCCGGCCGAACGGACGTCTCCCGGCGTTCCCGATAGCGCTTGAACCGCATGGCAATGGCCATATCTAAGCGGTTACAAGGGAAAACGATGGCAGCGCGAAACCCGACCGACCTGATGTGGGCGCAAGCCTTTGACCTGATCGAGCAGGCGGAGCGCATGCACAGGCATTTCTTCCGCTTGACCGCCTCGGCGCGGCCGCACGCGGTCTGGGAGCCGCCCGTCGACGTGTTCGAGGACGAGCGCGAGGTCGTTATCGTCGTCGCTCTGCCGGGCGTACCGCCGGAACGGGTCGAGATAAGCATCGAGTCGGCGGCGCTGGTCATACGTGCCGAGTGTCCGTTGCCTGGCGCCGGATCGCAGCGCGCCGTACGGCGCCTCGAGATTCCCTACGGCTACTTCGAGCGAACGATCCCGCTGCCCAACGTGCGACTCGAGGCGGGCACGCGCGAATCGCACGACGGCTTGCTGACATTGCGACTGCGCAAGACCGCATACACGGGACCCTTGTGAACGAACAACCCACCGGCAACACCGATCCGGTCAGCGCCGACGCGGCTGCCCGGGCCGACGCCCTGTCGCCTCAGGGCAAGCGCCAGGGCGAGGCCGGTTCACGGCCGCTGCCCGACGACGCCTTGCTCATCGTACCGGTGCGCAACGTCGTCCTGTTCCCCGGCATGGTGGTGCCGCTGGTCGTCGATCGCGAGCGCTCGCGCGCGGCCGTGCAGGAAGCCGTGCGTCTGCAGCGCCCGCTCGGCATTCTTCTGCAGAGTCGACGCGACGCCGACCAGCCGGGGCCCGACGATCTGCACTGGGTAGGCACGACCGCGACGGTGCTGCGTTACGTCACCGCGCCCGACGGCTCGCATCACGTCATCTGCCAGGGCGTGCAACGCTTTCGCGCCCTGCGCTTTCTTGACGGCTACCCGATGCTGGCCGCGCAGGTGCAGCTGATCGACGAAGCCGGTCAGAGCGACGTCGACATCGAAGGCCGGGCGCTCAACCTCAAGGAACGGGCGATCGAAATCCTGCGCCTGCTGCCGCAAGTGCCCGACGAAATCGTAGCCGCGCTGCAGGGTGTCGAGGGACCGGCGCGGCTGGCCGACTTCATTGCCGGCCTGATGGATGTCGGCGTCGAGGAAAAGCAGGCGCTGCTGGAAACGTTCGACCTGAAGGCGCGGCTCGACAAGCTGCTCGATCTTCTTACCCACCGCATCGAGGTGCTGAAGGTCTCACGCGAAATCGACGAGCGCACCAAGGCATCGATCGACGACAGGAACCGCGAGCACCTGTTGCGCGAGCAGATGCGCACGATTCAGAAGGAGCTCGGCGAGGGCGATCAGACGGCAAGCGAGATCGCCGAGCTGGATAAGGCGATCACCGAAGCGAAGATGCCGGAAGAAGTGGAAAAGCAGGCGCGCAAGGAATGGAAGCGCCTCGAACGCATGCCCGAAGGCGCCGGCGAATATTCGATGACGCGTACCTACCTGGACTGGCTGATCGAGCTGCCCTGGGCAGCCGATGCCGAGACGGCGATCGATATCGCCGAGGCGCGGCGCATCCTCGACGAGGATCACTATGGCCTGGAGAAGGTCAAGAAGCGCATCCTCGAGTATCTGGCGGTGCGCAAGCTCAATCCGTCCGGCAAGAGTCCGATCCTGTGCTTCGTCGGGCCGCCGGGTGTGGGCAAGACCTCACTCGGCCAGAGCATCGCCAAGGCGACGGCGCGCAAATTCGTGCGCGCGAGCCTCGGTGGCGTGCACGACGAGGCGGAGATTCGCGGCCATCGGCGAACCTACATCGGCTCGTTGCCGGGCAACATCATCCAGAGCCTGCGCAAGGCGGGCACGCGCAATTGCGTACTGATGCTGGACGAAGTCGATAAGCTCGGCGCCGGCGGCTTTCACGGCGACCCGGCTTCCGCGCTGCTGGAGGTGCTCGATCCCGAGCAGAACAGCACGTTCCGCGACAATTATCTCGGCGTGCCGTTCGACCTGTCGGGCGTCATGTTCATATGCACCGCGAACGTCCTCGACACGATACCGGGGCCGTTGCGCGACCGCATGGAGGTCATCCAGCTGCCGGGCTACACGGCGCAGGAAAAGCTGCAGATCGCGCGCCGCTATCTGGTCGCGCGCCAGCTTTCCGCCACCGGCCTCACGCCGGCACAATGCGAAATCAGCGATGCGGCGCTGTCGACGATCATCGACGACTACACACGCGAGGCGGGCGTGCGCAATCTCGAGCGCGAGATCGGCAAGGTGTTCCGCAACGTCGCGGTCCGCATTGCCGAGGGCAGTGCGCAGCAGGTGAGGATCGGTCCGGAAGATCTGCCGGCTATTCTCGGCCCGCGCATGTTCGAGGCCGAAGTCGCGATGCGCCAGTCCGTACCCGGGGTTGCAACGGGGCTGGCGTGGACGCCGGTGGGCGGCGACATCCTGTTCATCGAAGCGGCGCGCATGCCGGGCGGGGGCAAGCTGATCCTGACCGGGCAGCTGGGCGAAGTGATGAAGGAAAGCGCGCAGGCGGCGCTGTCGCTGGTCATGGCGCGCGCCGAGCGGCTCGGTGTCGCGCCGGAGCTGATCGAGAAATCGGATATCCACGTGCACGTGCCCGCCGGTGCGACACCGAAGGACGGCCCGAGCGCCGGTGTGGCGATGTTCGTCGCGCTGGTGTCGCTTTTGACCAACCGGCCGGTGCGAACCGATGTCGCGATGACGGGCGAAATCAGCCTGCGCGGACTGGTGTTGCCGATCGGCGGGGTCAAGGAAAAGGTGCTGGCGGCGTTACGCGCGGGAATAAGTACCGTGATGCTACCTTCGCGCAACCGCCGCGACCTCGACGAAATTCCGCCCGACGCCCGTGCGCAGCTTACGTTCGTGTGGCTCGAGGAAGTCGACGACGCGATCGCGGCGGCGCTGGCGCCGGTGCGCTCCGAGGTCGTCTCGGTCTAGAGCCCGGCCCGTCGGCTGCGAAGGCCGATTACCGCGCCCGTACCAATAGTGCGACCCCGCAGAGCAGGCAGGCGGCGCCGAAGACGATGAAGCCGGTGCGATAACCGTCGGTGAGCGCCGCAAGCAGTGCAAACAACGGCGGGCCGGACACGACGCCGGCGAAGGTGATGAAGCCCGAGGCGCCGGTCACCGCCCCAGCCTGCCCCAGCGGAGCATGACGCGCCACCTGCGACAGCTGCACGCCATTCCATCCGATCGCGGTCGCGCCGAAGAAGGCGGCGACGGCAAGCAAGGCCGGATGCGGCCACGCCACGCTGAAGCTCGCGGCAGCGAACGCGCACGCGGCGGTGCCGACACCGATGACGCCGAGCAGGCGCGGCGGCGCAATCCAATGGTCGGCCAGCGCGCCCCAGGCGATCCGTCCCGCGACGCCACCGATGTTCGCGATCGTCAGTGCCAGCCCCGCGGCGATCAGCGAATAGTCCAGCGTCTCGGTAAGGTAGACGACCAGAAAGCTCATCAGGCACATCTGCATCGAAGCGTAGACGAAGCCGACGATCGACAGCTCGACCAGCGCGCGATGCCGCAGCACGGTGCGCAGCGGCGCGAGCACGGCAGCGATGGAAAACGAACGATCCGCGCCGGCGACGTCGAGCCGGCGTCGGGTCGATTCGGCGAGCGCGGCGATGAGCAAACCGCAAGCCGCGGCCGACAAGAGTGCCGGACGCCAGCCGATCGCCAGCGCGAGCGCCGGCAGCGCGGCACCGGCCAATGCGGCTCCGCCGGGTACGCCGGTCTGTTTGATCGAAAAAGTGAGCGCCAGACGTCCCGGTGGCGCGGTGCGCGCCAGCAATTCGGACGAAGCCGGCGTGATCGCGCCGTAGCCCAGGCCGATGATCAGTGGAGCGACGGCGAGCATCGCGGCCGCGGCCGGAGGCAGCACCGCGACCAGTGCGATGCCGCCGGCACACAGGACTATGCACACCTGCGACACGCGGATCGCGCCGTTCTTCGCGATGAAGTGACTGGAAGCGAGGCTCGCGGTCATCGATCCGACATAGAGGAGGCCGACGAAGACGCCGATCAGCTTCGCAGGCAGGCCGAAGTCGCGGGCAATTTCCGGCGCAAGCACCGCGACGGCCGCGCCCGCCAGCGCAGTGAAGACCTGAATGGCCAGCGTCGCGGCAAGCGCAATGGCGGCGGTTGCTGCGGAAGGCGGCAACGCGGGAGCGATCTTCAAGACTGTGACGACTCGTTGGTCTTTCGCGCGCCGGAAGCGTTGGCTGGCATTGCCACCTCCGACTCATCGCGAATTATAGCGGCGACGTCCCGCTATGATGCGCGACAGGAGCGTTTCGCCAATGACCGAGCATGAACTGCTGCTGCGCCCGCTGCTCGCGTTGATCGCCGGCGGCCTGATTGGACTGGAGCGCAGCTTCCACGGCCGCGCCGCTGGCCTTCGGACCTATGGGCTGGTGTCTTTTGCCTCGGCGCTACTTGTGGGCATCGCGCAGTACCTGGCATCGGCGCCCGGCGGCGGCCTCGGCGACGTGACGCGGGTGATCCAGGGCATCGTCACCGGCATCGGCTTTCTCGGCGCCGGCGTCATCGTCAAGGAAGGATTCACGGTTCGCGGCTTGACGACCGCCGCGTCGGTCTGGGTCGTCTCCGCGATCGGCATAGCGTTCGGTGCCGGGTTGCTGCTGGCCGGCACGCTCG
>JBDTXW010000193.1:0-5407 GCA_040005975.1 Betaproteobacteria bacterium
TCGGCCGGCTCGACATCGTGGCCGCGCTGTCGAAGCGCGCCGTCGATTATTACGCTGCCCTTCCGCCCGAGCTGCGCAGCGCCGAGACCGACCGCAATCGCGCGCTGGCGCTGGTGCGCTACGGCGCCGCGCTGCGCACCCAGTCAAAGCTCGACGAAAGCCAGAAGGCGCTCTCCGACGCCGTCGGCGTTCTGGGCAGGCTGCGCAAGGAGGGCGACCAGTCGGAAGCGACTGCCATCGGGCTGGGTGTCGGGCTGGTAACCGAGGCGCGTGTCGCAGGCAGCTCGAACAGGCGTCCCGAAGAGCGCGAACTCGTCAAACAGGGCGTCGACGTGCTGAAGCCGCTGATGGCTGCACCGAACCCTTCGATTCCGTTGCGCAGAGCGTATGGCCTCGCGATGACCTACCTCGGCTTCTCCCAAGCGAACAACAACCAGGAAGAAGCGGCGGTCAAGACCCTGGAGGACGCGCGCGAAGCCTACCGCAGTATCGATAATCTCAAGCTCGACGACCTGCCCGCTGCCGTCGCGTATTCCGAAGCATCCGGTTGGCAGATCGCGGCGCTGCAAGCCCTGGGCCGATTCGACCGGGTCAGAGAGGTCGGCGCGGACGCCGTCAGGGTAACCGGGCAGGTCCTGGAAAAACGCCCGGGGAACATGTCGGCGCTGCGCGCCCGGGCCCTGATCGCCGATACCCTGTCCACTACCGAGGGCTTCGATCTTCACCTTCGCAAGGCCCTGGCATTGAGTGAGCAGGGGGCGCGCGATTGGGAAGCGATCGTCGCGCTCGACCCCACCAACCAGATCGCATGGAACAACCTGGTCAATGCGCGGCTGGGGTCGGGGTTCTGGGCGCTGGGACTGGGAGATATTCGCCGAGCCCAGGAGGAATGGCGTGCGGCACTTGCCGTGGAGCGCCACGTGAAGGAATCAGGGATGATCGGCGTTGTGTTGTCGCTTGCGTCGGGCTACCTCGCGATGCTCGAGGCCGACTCGGGCAACCGGCAGGCGGCGGAAACGGCGATGGCGGCCAACCGTCGATTTATCGAATTGGCGGTCCGCGGCCTCCCGCCGGATGCGTTCAGCCGATCCTATCTCCCCGAACTTCTGGGCAACTACGGTTACCCGGGCACCGGCTCGGGTTATGGCGCGTACGCGCTTCCGTACGCGGCCGGGGATTATGAGACCGTGCGCAAGGAAGCTCGGGCATCGGCCCCGCGCCTCGAGCAGGCAAAGAATGTCACTCCCGAACAAGACCTCAACAGGAACCGCGTGCTGGAGGCCGCGTACCGCACCGCGGCCGAAGCCTCGTATCGACTGAAAGACTATGCCGCGGCGGACCTGGAAATCAAACGGGCGCTCGAGACGCACCGGGCGATTCCGATGCGTACCCTGGCCGAGGAACGCGACGCAAGCGAACAGCTGATGCTCGCCGCGATGATCGCCGCGCGGCTGGAAAGGTATGCCGAGGCGCAGCAAATCATCGAGCCCGTGCTCAAATTTCATCGCGGGCTCTACGCGCGCGGCAAGGACAACGAGGACCTGCGGCAGCATGTCGAATTCGCGCAGGCGCTCTACGTCTCCGCGCTTGCCGCCCCCGGGCAGAAGGCTGCACAGCTGACACAGGCGGCGTTCATCATGGATAACCTGCCGCCGGCAATGCGCCGCCTGACCAGCAATACCGTCTGGCGCGACTGGATTGCCGAGGAACAGAAGACGCGGCACTAGCCGTTGGCTGCCGCCGCGCCGACTCCGCATGGAGCGCAATTTTTCCGGCCGTGACCCCGGCATCGCTGCGGATGCCTGCGATCGCATACGCAAACATCTCGACCATGGCGCACCCTGGGATGCCTGCGACATTTTTCGCGACGAGATCGCGAAAAACCCGGACGATGCCGCATTGCTCTACTGGGGGGCGCTCGCTCATGCGCGCTCGGGCGCCACGCAACGCGCCCATGCGTTGCTGGACCGCTCGCAGGAGGCCGGCGCAAACGCGCCGGAGCTTCTGATCGACATCCTGAGCCTGCGCGGACGCCTGTGGAAAGACGGGTTTCATCGCGCACCCGACAGCCCGGGGGCGATGGCGATGGCCGAGCGAGCGCGAGACGAATACCTGTCCGCCTACGCGTTGCAGCACGACCCGTTTCCGGGCATCAACGCCGCTACGCTGTCGTTGCTGCTCGGCGATCGTGCGGCCGCACACGGTCTCGCGCAGGAGATTGCGCTGCGTCTGGACGCGCAGCCGACACCCCGGAGTTGCTGGGATTACGCCACGGCGGGCGAAGCCCGGTTGCTGCTCGGGCAACTCGACCAAGCGCGGCAATGCTATGCGGCCGCTTATCGGGCCGCGTCCGGCGATGCCGGCAGCGTGGCGACGATGCGGCGGCAGCTCGGTCTTCTCGCGCGCGCAATACCGGATGCCGCCGAGCTGCGGCAATGTCTTCCGGCGGCGGATGTCGTGGCGTTCGCCGGCCACATGATCGACGCACCGGACCGAGCGGTGGCGCGATTTCCGGCCGCGCTGACTCCGGCCGTCTATGCGGCAATGCGAGAGCATCTCGCGCGCTTGAACGCGCCGATCATCTATACCTCGGCGGCCTGCGGCGGCGACCTGATGTTTATCGAAGCCGCGCTCGAGGTCGGCGCCGAGGTCAACGTGGTGCTGCCGTTCGACCGCGAGGATTTCGTGCGTACCAGCGTCGCGGTCGGCGGCGACGGCTGGGTCGAACGATTCGACGCCGCGCTCTCCCGTGCGGCGCGCGTGATCATGGCTACCGACGAGCGCCACCTCGGCGACGACGTGCTGTTCGAGCATGCTGCAAGGCTGCTCGAGGGATTTTCGCTGCTCCGCGCCGCGCAGCTGCAGACCATTCCATCGCTTTACTGCGTGATCGACGCCGGCTCAGGGGGCCGGGTAGGGGGCACGCAAGCATCCTTCGAGCGGTGGACGAGGAACGTCGGGGCGCCGCAAATGCTCGATTTGCGGGCGCTACGAACGAACGCGGCACTTGACGGGATGTCGTTCACGCGCGTTGCGCCAGGCCAGACTGCGACAAGCGATGGGGCGAGCTCGACAGCAACGCAGCCGGGGCCAACGGTGGCAGTCGCACCCTCGCGTCCGGAGCGCACGCTCAAGACGCTTTTGTTCGCCGATTTTTCCGGCTTCAGCCGGGTGCACGATGCGGTGGCGCCGCTTTTCCAGGAGAGCTTCTGGAAGATTGCAGCCGGGCAGATCGAGGCGTCGCCGGTCAAGCCGCTGATGGCCAGCACGTGGGGCGATGCGCTGTATGTCGTGTTCGACTCGCCGCGCGACGGCGCCGGGTTCGCACTGTCTTTCCTCGAGCGCATGCTCGAAGTCGACTGGACGGCCGTAGGCTTGACCGAAGCCAGCCCGATCCGCATTGCGCTGCACGCGGGGCCGGTATTCTGCGGTTTCGATCCGATCATGGGCCGTGACAATTATTTTGGGTCGAGCGTCACCAAGGCGGCGCGCATCGAGCCGGTCACGCCGCCGGGCATGGTGTACGCGAGCGAGGCATTTGCCGCTACGTTGGCCGCGACGGGAGGCGACGAGTTTGCGCTCGAATACCTGGGGCGGCTGGCGCTCGCCAAGGGTTACGGCGACTCGCGCATCTACCGGCTGGACCGGCATTGATGAGCGGTGACGACAGGCGATGCTCTTGGCAAGCCAAGATGAATTCACGTAGAGCAACGATTCTTCTGTTTGCTTCCGCCTTGCTGCCATCCGGGCTTGGCGCGCAAACTGCCGACCGCCCGCGGGCCACGGCGACGCCGATCGAGCACCTTATCGTCGTCGTCGGAGAGAACATCAGCTTCGACAATCTGTTCGCGACCTACGAGCCGCCGCCCGGCGAGACGATCGCCAACCTTCTCTCGCGTGGCATCGTCGATAAAGATGGCAATCCCGGACCGCGATTCGCCGACGCGGCACAGCGCGAAGCCACCGGGCGCGGCCGCTACCAGGTGACTCCGGCGACCACCGGAACGTTCGCAATCCTGCCGCGGCCGGGAACGACGAGTGCGCGAGGGCTGCCTAGGAACGTCCCGGACACACGGTTTTCGGCGGAGCTCGCCAACGGGCCGTTTCGCATCACGCGATACGCCTCCTACGATGCTCCCGTCGGCGATCCGGTCCACCGTTTTTTCCAGATGTGGCAGCAGGTCGACGGCGGCAAGCACGATCTTTTCACCTGGGTTGCGTTAACCTCGGGGCAGGGCTCGAGCAAGCGGGACGACCCCAAATCGGACACCAACCAGGGCGGCGTCGCGATGGGCTTCTACAGCATGGCGCATGGCGACGCGGCATACTTTCGCGAGCTCGCCCGGGAGTACGCAATCGCCGACAATTACCATCAGCCGGTGATGGGCGGGACCGGCGCGAATTTCATCGCGCTCAGCACCGGCCACGCGGGTGCGTACCTCGAAGTCGGCAAGCCCGCGACCCCGCCGCGCAATCAGATCGAGGATCCCGATCCGCGTGCGGGCACCGACAACTGGTACAGAAATTCCGGATACCGTGACGGCTCGTACGTCGCGTGTGCCGATCCGGATCAACCGGGCGTCAAGGCGATCCGAGACCATTTGGCGAAGCTGCCCTACAAGACTTTCAACGACGGCAACTGCGCGCCTGGAACGTATTACCTCGTCAACAACTACGATCCGGGCTACACGTTCGACGGCGTCGCCCAGCGACTCGGCGCGCAGATGTTCATTCTGCCGCCGCAGATCGCACCCGATATCGGGACCGCCCTCGCTGCCAGGAACGTGTCGTGGAAGTGGTACAGCGGCGGCCGCACCGCGAGCGGAACCGACAAGAACCTCTACTGCTCGATCTGCGATCCGTTGACGCATTCGACCGCGATAATGACCGGCGCCCAACGCGCCAACCTGCAGGATCTGGACGCACTTTTCCGCGATCTTCGCGACGAGAAGACGTTGCCCGCGGTATCGTTCGTGATTCCGCCGAACCCGGAATCGGGACATCCGGCCTACTCGACGGTGTTTGCGTTCGAGCGCTTTGTCAAAGATCTCGTCAGCAAGGTCAAGGCGAACCCGGTCATCTGGAGCAAGACCGCCATCCTGGTGACGACCGATGAAGGCGGCGGCTATTACGACAGCGGTTACATCCAGATCCTCGATTTCTTCGGCGATGGCACACGGGTGCCGCTTTTCGCGATTTCGCCGTTCGCCAGGAAGGGGCACGTCGACCACGCCTACTACGATCACGCCTCGGTGCTGAAATTCATCGAGCGCAACTGGCATCTGCCGCCGCTGTCGGATCGCAGCCGCGACAATCTGCCCAATCCGGTCATGAGCGAATCCGAACCGTACGTGCCGTCGAACCGGCCTGCGATTGGCGATCTGATGGACCTGTTCAAATTCTGACG
>JBDTXW010000194.1:0-5324 GCA_040005975.1 Betaproteobacteria bacterium
CGTATATCGTTATGGTGTCGCTGCTGGTGCCGGCGATCATCAAGCTCGGTGCGATCGCGCCCGCCGCGCACATGTTCGCCTTCTATTTCGCCACGCTGTCGGCCATCACGCCGCCAGTCGCGCTCGCGGTTTTCGCGGCGGCCGGGCTCGCGAAGAGCGAGCTGTGGGCCACCGGCTGGCAGGCGGTCCGCATCGCGGCGGCGACCTACATCGTCCCGTTCATGTTCATCTACGAACCTTCGCTGATGCTGATCGGCAACTGGTTCGACAGCCTCACGTCGTCGGCGTCGGCGGTGATAGGCGTCATGTCCCTCGCCGCAGGGCTCCAGGGATATCTCATGCGCGAGGCGCGATGGTGGGAACGCGCGGTATTGGTCGTCGCTGCACTGTTGTTGATCAAGCCGGGTTACATCAGCGACGCGATAGGGCTGGTGCTCCTCGCGGTGGTGATCGCTTCGCAGAAGCTCGCGCCCGAAAAGTAGCGGACAAAGCTTTATAGACACGCTTGCACCGTCGGGCGCACGCAAATAAGCCAGGCGCGGTAGCGAACTTCGCGGAGCGCGCGTAGACCAACGCAATGGCACGCCGCACCGCGCGGCTTCATCTTCGCGTCTACGCAACGAAAGGAACGATATGGCTCATCCATCGACGGCCGAGGGAGCAAGGCTCGATCCGGGCAGCGGTGCCACGGCCGGCGCACCGGCGCTCGCCGCCGACGCCGACGCGCGTCCGCTGCGCACGCGGCGGCGCAGCGGTCCGATCGGAATCGTGTGGGTCGTGCTTGCCCTGACGGCAATCGGCGCGCTCGCCTATTACCTCTGGCAACAGGACCAGGCGCGACAAGCCGCCCTGACGACACGCGCAGATTCGGGGCAGGCCGCGGCGCCTGCCACCGCCGCGCCACCCGCCATCAACCACCCGATCGAAGACGCGCGGGGAAGCGCACCGCCCTCGGTCGAGCAGAAGCCGCTGCCTGCACTGATGGTCAGCGATACCACGATGCAGAATACGCTGGTCGATCTCTTCGGCCCGGCGACGCTGGGCAAGATGTTCTACGAGGATACGATCATTCACCGCTTTGTAACGACGGTCGACAATCTGCCTCGCAAGACGCTGCCGTTGCGCTACCTGCCGGCGAAGCCGCCTGGCGGAGCGTTCGTCGCCGCCGGCAACGACGAATCGCTGACGATCGGCGGCGACAATGCCGCGCGGTACGCGCCGTATGTGCGGCTTGCCGACGCCGTCGACGCCAGGACGCTAGTCGGTGTCTACGTGCACTTCTATCCTCTGATACAGGAGGACTATCGGGCACTCGGCTATCCGAACGCTTACTTCAACGACCGCCTGGTGCTGGCAATCGATGATCTGCTCGCGGCGCCTGACACGCCGGCGCCGCTGCCGCTGGTCCAGCCGAAGGTCTTGTATCAGTATGCCGACCCGGATCTGGAATCGCGTTCCGCCGGACAAAAAATGATGCTGCGCATGGGTAGCGAAAACGCCGCCAGGGTCAAGGCGAAGCTGCGCGAAATACGTGCGGAGCTCACCGGTCCCGGCACTGGGCCGATCAAGCAAAAATGATCGGACGCCGAATTGCGACAGCCGCGCTGACGTCGAGGATTGCATGCACGACGACGATATCGGAACTGGTCAGCTGCTGACGCGCCGCAAGGCATTGGCGCTGCTCGGCGCTTCCGGCGTCGCGCTGCTTGCGGTGCGACAAGGCGCCGCAGCGGCGACGGCGAGCCCCCTGCTGGCGTGCATCGCCCGGCCGCGGCAGACAGAAGGTCCGTTTTTCGTCGACGGGGATCTCGAGCGATCCGATTTGCGCAGCGACCTTCGCAGCGGCGCCGTCAAGGCGGGCGTTCCGCTGCGGCTCGCGTTTCGCGTTTCGCGCCTCGGCAGCTCGGGGTGCGCACCCCTGGCCGGCGCCCAGGTGCATATATGGCATTGCGACGCCGCCGGCAATTATTCGTCGGTGCGCGACCGGCGCGCATCGACCGCCGGCGAGTCCTTTCTGCGCGGCTTCCAGGCGACCGACGCGGCAGGAACGGCGCGGTTCGTCACCATCTACCCAGGCTGGTATCCGGGACGCGCGGTCCACCTGCACTTCAAGATCCGGACCGCGGACGCGCCGCGGCCCGCCGAGTTCACCTCGCAGCTCTATTTCGACGACGCGCTGACCGAGCGCGTCTATTGGGCAGCGCCTTACGCGAGCCGCGGCCGGCCGGAGCGGCGTAACGGCGACGATTTCCTGTTTCGCGATGGCGGCGGGCAACTGCTGCTGGACGTCGCAGCCGATGGCGAAGCCTACGCTGCCATGTTCGACATCGGCCTGCAGGCCTAGAGCATCGCCCGACGATCAGGCGATGCGGTAGGGATCGAGCTGCAGCGATTCGAGCCTGGCCCCGAGCAGGACGACGTGGCCGGCGCGGCGCGACACGCCATCGTCGGAAAATTCGAACGAAAACGTGCGGCGCAGCCGCAACAGTCCTTCCGCATCGCGCGCAATGCGCGTGCGCGCGCCCTGGACCGTATCGTCGAGGAACTGCAGGCCCTGCGCGCGGCATGCGTCGCGTGCGGCGAGGGTTGCCGTCTCGCGCGCCCGCAATGCATCGAACACCAGCCAGCCACCGAGCGACAGAACGATGAGTACGATGATTTCCGACATGCCGACCGCCTTCGCGCAAGCGCCACGTGGCGCATCTTCCTCACGTCGAGATGGGGGCGGGCCCCGGCAAAGCAAGCCTCGGTAGCTGCCGGTCGCCGGCCGCGCTGCCCTACCTCAAGCGCCGCGACTAGCGCCGGTCGAGCGTCGGTGGCCGCCAGGTGAGCAGCGTCAGCCCTGGAGGCCGCAGCATGCGTATCATGAAAATCGCCGCTTCGCGGCCGCGGTAGTAGCCCGGGGCGCGTAGCATTTCGACAAAACCCAAGCCGCGATACAGCGCATAAGCGGCCGCGTTGTCGGTGCGCAGCTCGACCTTGATCGACGCGATGCCGGCGGCTGCGGCCGATTCGAGCAGCCATTCGGTCATGCGGCGCGCGATCCCGCGGCGCTGGTGCGTCGCCCGCACCGCGAGCAGCACGAGATGAGCATGCTCGTCGCCGAAACTCATGATCGCGAACCCGACCACGCGTTCGCCGGCGCAGGCCGCGAGAGCCACGCTGTCGACATCGTCGATTAGCCGACGGATCCGTTCGGCACGGTAATGCCAGCCCAGGCCCGCCTCGACCAGGTCGCGCGACATCAGTGCCAGCGCCGGCGCTTCGCTACGCTTCACGAATCGCAGTGTTGTTGCCGTGGCGTTCATCGCCTTCGATTTTGCCATGACTGGAGCGCGAAGGCTCGCGCTGCCGGAGCCCGCTCGGGGCGCCCATTCGCTTGACCGGCGGCGATCGCGGCGACCACCGTATTCGATCCGCCGACGTTTCGCTCAGCCGATCACGCCCAGCGCAAGCTCCGCGACCCTCGCCACGGCGGCCTTGGCGCTGCTGACGTGCAGGACGCCATCGACCCGTGCCGCGCCTTCGAGGCCGATCACCAGCTTGCCGAACTGGCGGCCAAGCGCGACCTCGGACAAGGTTCCGAAGCTGTCGCCGATCGCGATCAGGCAATACGCCGCGCGCGCGATCAGCGCATTGCGAGCCTCGCCGATGCCCGTCGCGATCGCGATGCCAACGAACGGATTGGCGAGTGACGGGTCAGCATCGGGCAAGAGTCCGATCGACAGCCCGCCATTGCGGGCGACGCCTTCGCAAGCGGCCTGCATCACGCCCTGGCGCCCCCCGCAAATCACCGTAAAGCCACAGCCCGCCAGCAGCGCGCCGACCTCCTCGGCGGCGGCGCGTTGGGCGCCGGTGGTTTCACGCGGGCCGACGACGCCGATCGGGACTCGCAGCGGCTGACCGCTTTCGCGCTGCAGCCACGTCGCCGCCGCGATGGCGTCGATTTCCTCGGCATGATCGGGATCATGATCTTTGGCCGGCGCTTCGGCGACGAGCCAGATGCGCCGCGCGGGATCGAATTGCCGGCCGCTCGCGTCCAGCAGCACGCCGAGGCGGCGTTCGAGCCTAAAGGTAGCGTTCATGCCGCGCTCCCGCCCATTCGCCTACGGCGATGACCGACGAGCAGACGGCGGTGATGAGCAACGCCAGCGCCGCGGCTGCCGGAAAGTCGGATCCGGTCTCCGATATCAGGCTGTAGAGCCGCAGCGGCAGGATCGGCAGCTGCGTGCCCACCAGCGCCAGCGCGGTGCCATAGGCGCCGAACACGACCGCCGCCACCAGACAGAACGAGGCCAGCGCCGGCGCAGCGACCTGCGGCAGAAGCACCTGGCGAAACGCCTGTGCTGGCGTCGCTCCGAGAGATTCGGCAGCCGCCAGCTGCGCACGATCGAAATTCAGCAGAACCGGCAGCATGCCCATCACGACCCGCGGGATCAGGTAGTACGACGACGCAAATGCCAGACCGACCGGTGTGAAAAGCGCGGCACCCATCGTCGCGGGATCGAGTCCGGCGAACGAGAGCAACTGCGTGACGAAGCCGGCTCGTCCATAGCCAAGAATGAATCCGTACGCGACGATCAGGCCGGAAAAAGTAAGCGGCAGGGCGATGACAAACGACAGCACCGTCCGTGGCCGCGGCTCGAGGCGCGACAGATGCAGCGCGACGGCGAGGCCGACCACGGTCGAAAGGGTGGCGGCAACGAATGTCAGCGCCGCGCTGCCGGCAAGCGCGGTCCAGAAACCAGGCGTTGCGAAAACGCGGGAAAACGCCTGCGAGCCTTCGCGCAATGCGTCCACTGCGACCGCGGCGAGGGGCAGCGCGAAGAAGATTGCCAGCACCAGCCCGCCGGGCATCGCCAGCGCGATATTGGCGCCTGTACGCTTCTGCATCGGTCACCGCCTCGATGCGCGGTCCGGCGAACTCATTTACTCCCGGTTGCCGCGGCCCAGCCTTTGTCGATGTCGGCTTTCTTGGCCGCCGCCGCCTTGACGTCGATCGGATGGACCTGCGGCGCCGCAGGCAGCTTGTCGGCGACGTTGTCGGGCAACTTCACGCCCGGCACCGACGGTCGCACGTACCCTTGCGCAAAAATTCCCTGCCCCAGGTCGGTCATGATGAAGTTCAGCCAGAGCTTGCCCGCGCCGGGGTTCGGGCCCTTGTCGACGAGGCTGATCGCATACGGCGCCGCCGCCGATGCCTCCTTCGGAATCACTACGGCGACGGCGTCGCCGAGCCCGTCGGTGTACTTGGCCTTCAGGCCATCGTTCTCGTAGGAAATCCAGACCGGTATCTCGCCCTTGACGAACTGCGCGTACGGCGT
>JBDTXW010000195.1:0-5226 GCA_040005975.1 Betaproteobacteria bacterium
TCGATGCGGTAGGGCAGGGGACTGCCCATCGGAAACAGGTCGATCAATCCCCCGCGTATCCCGAATTCGCCCGGAGAAACGACCTGCGTGACGTGCTGATAGCCGGCCAGCGCGAGCTGCGAGCGCAGGCGATCGACGTCGAGCGTTTCGCCTTGCTCGAGGAAAAACGTGAACGCGGCGAGATAGGACGGGGGTGCTAGGCGGTACAGCGCCGTCGTCGCCGCGACGATCACGACGTCGCAATCGCCGCGCGACATCCGGTAGAACGTCGCGAGCCGCTCCGACACCAGATCCTGATGCGGCGAAAAATGATCGTAGGGCAGGGTTTCCCAGTCGGGCAGGACGGTGATCTTCAGCGCGGAGGCAAACCACGCGATCTCGGTGGCCAGCCGTTGCGCGGCGAGCGCATCGGCGCAGACGATGGCCACCAGTTGCCGGCGTTGTACCGCGTCGGTCGCAGCCTGAGCGAGCGCCAGCGCGTCAGCCGAGCCGGCGAACGGCTGCGCGACGGCCTTCCGGCCTGGCGGCGGCACATCGGGCAGGAGTCGAGGCAGGGGGACGAACGGTTGCGGGCTGGATGCCAGCGGCGGAGACAGCGGAATCGACAATGCCAATGATCCGGGACAAAAAATCAATTATACGGGGGCCGCACCATAGGGCCGCGCACGCTACCGCGCGCTGCGCGCGGTCAGCGATAATGCGGCGATGAAGCCGTCGCTCGCCCTGGCCCATGCCTCGTCCGTTTCGCCCTACCTGCTGCTGGCACTAACGCCGCTGTTCTGGGCCAGCAACTGGATCGTCGGCCGCGGCCTGCACGAGGAGATCCCGCCGATGGCGATGACGTTCTATCGCTGGTTGTTCGCCATCATCATCCTCGCGCCCTTTGCCTGGCGCCACGTGCGACGCGATTGGCCGGTCATCCGCAGGAATCGCCGCGTGATGCTGCTGCTTGGGCTGGTCGGCGTCGGATTTCACAACGCCCTTGCCTATCTCGGCCTCAACTACACGACCGCGATCAATGGCGTGATCCTGAATTCCTTTATTCCAATCATGATCATTGCGCTGTCGTGGATCTTCCTGCGCCAACGCTTGTCGGCGCTGCAGCTCGCCGGCGTCACCATTTCGCTCCTCGGAGTGCTCGCGATACTGTCGCGCGGCAGCATCGCGACGCTGGCCGCCCTCGAGCTCAACCATGGCGACCTGCTGGTGATGATGTCGATGCTGCTGTGGTCGATCTACACGATCTGCCTGCGCTGGAAGCCGGCTGGCCTGCACACGCTGAGTTTCCTGTTCGTCATCGCCTGCATCGGCGACGCCGCGGTGCTGCCGCTGTACGCCGCCGAGGCCGCGTTCGGCGCGCACATGGCATTTTCGGCCGCAAACCTCGCCGCGCTGGCGAGCATCGGGCTGTTTTCCTCGGTTCTGGCGTACATTTTCTGGAACCGCGGCGTCGAGCAGGTAGGCGCCAGTGTCGCCGGGCTGTTCCTGCACCTGATGCCGGTATTCGGCACGCTGCTCGCGTGGCTTTTTCTCGGCGAGCACCTTCAGTCGTTTCACCTCGTCGGCATTGTGCTGATCATGGCGGGCATCTACGTGACCAGCCGCCAGTCGACTCCGCCGGTGCCGGCGGCGCCGGAATAGCGCTCGATGCGACGTTTCAACGCGCTAATCGTCGAGGCAGAGGATTATCGGGGATCGACCAGGGTTACATTGGTGCGTCGATCGACATCGCGTAGCCGTCGGGCCCGGCTCAATGCGCGATGCGGCCGTACTGGTCATCAAAGCGGACGATATCATCCTCGCCCAGGTAATCACCGCACTGCACTTCGATCATGATCAGCGGCTCGTCGTGAGGATTTTCCAGCCGGTGCCGCGTTTCGATCGGGATGAATGTCGATTCGTTGGTGTGCAGCGGATAGACGCGGTCGCCGTTGGTGACGCGTGCCTCGCCGCTGACGACGACCCAATGCTCGCCGCGGCGGTGATGCAGCTGCAACGACAGCGCACCGCCCGGCCTGACCTCGATCCGCTTGATCTTGAAGCCGGGCCCTTCCTGCAGCACCGTATAGGCGCCCCAGGGCCGGGCGATCGTCCGGTGCAGCTTGTACGCATCGTGACCGCGCGCCTTCAACACGCCGACGACCTCGCGCACGCGCTGCAGATGATCGCGGTGCGCGACCAGCAGCGCGTCGGGCGTGTCGACGATGACCAGGTTGTCAACACCGACGGTGGCGACGACGCGATCTCCGGCGTGCACGAACGTGTCCCGCGTATCGATGGCCACGCGCTCGCCTTGTCCGCGATTGCCAGCGGCATCGGGCTCGGCCAGCGCCGAGAGCGCCTGCCACGAGCCCACGTCGCTCCAGTCGAAACTGCCGCGGATCACGGCGACCCTGTCGGCCCGTTCCATCACCGCATAATCGATCGAAATGTCCGGCACCCCGGCGAATAGCGCGGCGTCGATCTCCAGCATCGATGCTTCGCTTCTGGAACGCAGTCCTTGCCAAACGCTCCGTACCGCCGCGTACATCGCTGGCGCGTGCTGGCGGAACGCCGCCAGGATCGTCGCCGGCGTGAAGCAGAACATGCCCGAATTCCATACATAGCTGCCCGCGGTCAGAAAGGCGACGGCATCGGCGAGCGGCGGCTTCTCGATAAAGCGCGCCACCCGGAACGTATCGCACGACGCGAGCGGCTCGCCGCATTCGATATAGCCGTATCCGGTCTCGGGATGCGTCGGCCCGATGCCGAAAGTTACGATCCATCCATCTGCGGCGAGGGTCTTCGCGCGATCGACCGCGGCGGTGAACGCGCCGCCGTCGCGAATCAGATGATCGGACGGCAGCGCGAGTACCGCCGCATCGGCGCCGTACTGCGCTTCCGCGTAGAGCGCACCCAGCGCGATTGCCGGCCCGGTGTTGCGCCCGAACGGCTCGAGCAGATAGGTGATGCGCGGCGGCGCGGCATCGATCGCGGCCGAAAACTGCTCTTTGGTCTGAAAGTAGTAATCGCGATTGGTGATGACGACGAGTCCGGCGATGCCGGGCAGCGCCATGGCGCGGGCGGCGGTCTTGCCGAGCAGCGTCTCGCCATCCGGCAACGTCAGAAAAGGCTTCGGCGCGGTCTCGCGCGATAGCGGCCAAAGCCGCGTCCCGGCGCCGCCGGAAAGGATGATCGGTACGAGACTCATGGCTCTCTTGTAATTTGCCGAAACGGGCCCATTTTAGCAGCAACGTCCTGAAATACCGGCCTTCCGAGGGGCGTCGGCAGTGCAGGATGATATAATCTCCTTTGTATCGCGCGGGGCCTGAAAGCTTCGGCTATCGCAGCATCGATCACCGGGGGCGACCTGGTTTCGACGGGGACTGTGAAGCAGCGCGGGGCATGCCAAGGTGCAGAACCTTGTGAATCCTCTGCAATCGCAAACTTAACTGCGAACGACGAAAACTACGCTCTGGCGGCTTAATCCCGCCGGACCTCGCACCGGGTGGCGCTCAGCCCGGGTGATGTAACTGTCACAGCGAGGACATTTCGAGCGATCGCGTGCGTCCGGGTCACTTGGACGACACGCTAAATCTAGGTGACTGGTTCCGGCGTCGCCTGCCCGTCAGTGGCGCCGGGGCGAGAGCACAATGACGTGGCTAAGCATGTAGTCCCGACTGTGTAGCGTTTTCGGACGCGGGTTCGATTCCCGCCGCCTCCACCAAACTAAAGAATGACGGCCTCCTCGCGGGGCCGTTTTCTTTTGTTCTCATAGTACATACAAGTCTTGCGCTGCCCACGCCGGTTCGCTAACTATCTAATTTCAATGGTGGTAACAATGGTGGTAATGGCACCTTTACCACCAAAATAGCGACGGAGGTAACGGGAATGGCGAAGCGACTGCGCTACCTGCTGAAAGACCTCGACGTACGCAACGCAAAGGCGCGGGCAAAACCTTACCGGAAGGCGGACGGACTCTACCTCTACATCGCTCCGTCGGGCGTGAAGTCGTGGCAGTTCCGCTACCGCCACGATGGTCGTCCGCAAACCGCGACGCTCGGAAAGCTATCCAACTCGCAAGGGCTGGCATGGGCGCGAGATGCGGCTGATGCCGCGCGCGACAAAGCAGCAACAGGCGATCACCTAACCCGAGCCAAGGCAGTGGCGAAGGCGACCAAAGGCGCATCGTCAAAGAACACGTTCTCGGCCGTTGCAGCCGATTGGCTCAAGAGCGAGGCACGGCGAGCTAAGTGGACATCGGACTATCGGGAGGAAGTTGCGGCAAGCCTCCGCAATCATTTGGCCGAGCTGGACGGGCTTCCGATGGCCGAAATCACGGCCGCGATTGCGATGCCGCATATTCGTCGCGTCGAACGAACCGCCCCCGACATGGCGAAGAAGGTGCGGCAACGACTACGTGGCATACTCGATTATGCTGTCGAGGCTGGCCTGATTTCCGGTAACCCCATCCCAGCGCCAAAGCGCAGAAAGAAGAACGCCACGCGTTCCCACCTGCCAACAATAGTGGAACGCGACGCGGTAGGGGCGATCCTGCGCGCGGCGGACGTTGCGGAGGTATGCCGAGGCGTGCGCCGAGCCCACCTACTGTGTGTATTCACGGCGCAACGCATCAGTGAAATCGTCGGCAATGGCGAAAACGTCGGTGCGACGTGGGACGAACTCGATCCGGTTACGGGCGTCTGGACGATTCCCCGTCCACGCATGAAGATTAAGGAGGCCGAGCGTGGTCCGCACCAAGTCCCCATTCCGCCCCGATTACTCGGCGCACTGCGCGAGTGGCACCGCGCTGACGGCGACGCTGCCAGTTTTGTCTGTCCGGCTCCGCGTGGCGACGGCTCCATCACGCGCGAAGCCGTTGAGAAGTTCTACCGCCGGGGTTTAAATCTAACGGGCAAACACTCGCCCCACTCGTGGCGCACTGTGCTTTCGACATGGGCGAACGATGCTGGTCAGGACGCCGACACGGTCGAGGCGCAGTTGGATCATGTGACGGGCGGTAAGTCGAAGGCAGCCTACGACCGCGCTAAGAGGCTACAGAGGCGTGCGAACCTCATGGCGTGGCACGAGGATGCGCTGATTGCTGCCCGCGATGGCGCGAAGATTCTACCGATCGTATCTGCGATCCACCGTCCCTAGGTGCATTGTTTGGCGAAGCGGGGATCCCCAATCCGGATGTTGTCGCTGAGTCAAGTCGCCATCCTGTCCCTTCTCCAGAAGCCTGGT
>JBDTXW010000196.1:0-5212 GCA_040005975.1 Betaproteobacteria bacterium
CATTGCGGACATTAGGACGATTGTCACCCATTCGACCCACTGAACGCAAGTCAGAAGATATCTGGGAGCGGACACTTGGTAAGCTGGAAAAGGAAGAGCTGTCGCGCTTCAAACTCTTCAAACTAGTCGATCGAGAATGGCGTCGCAGTAACATCGCGGTCGGATGCGTCAGTGCGACGTGGGCCGAAACATTATGATCGTCGCGGGCCAGCGAACCAGAATGCAGCGACCTACGAGGCGGCTTGGCCAGAATCGGGAGGCGCGGCGCCGGGACAGCTGGCGATAAGAGTCACAAGTTGGGCAACCAAATTAGCGGCCACGCAGGGCTTGATGTGGACGATCAGGTCGGGGAAGCGCGCCAACAGTTTGGGCGCCACCTCGACCCCGGTCTGGAGAATGACGGGGATTTTGAGGGCAAGCAAAATCCCCGCGACGGGGGAAATATCTTGGGCGCCCAAATTAACGTCGAGGATCGCCGCCACCACGGTTTGGGCTCCGATTAGGGCTAGCGCTTCCTCGACGCTGGCCGCCGGGCCGACCACCGTGCCGCCCGCATCCTCGATCGCCAGCGCGAGGTCGAGCGCGATGAACGGTTCATCTTCAGCGACCAGGACAAGCGCATTATTAAGCAAGACATTGTCCCCCCGGAATTGAGCGAGACTTGCGCCGCCAACCGTTCACGCTCCCAGCCGTTCCATTAGGGCCGACACATGAACCGTCAGCCCTTCGGGGTCCCAGTCGAACGCGAGATCGCCGCTAAGCTGCCCGTTGATACTGCGTCGGGCAAGCAGGCTGCCGAACCCCTCACGTTTGGGCGCGCCGGAAACGGGGGGGCCACCGCGCTCGACCCATGTCAGGCGCAGCTTGTTTTTGTCGACCGTCCACGAAATATGAACCTGCCCTCGCGACGTCGACAAAGCACCGTATTTGGCGGCATTGGTCGCGAGTTCGTGAAGGACGAGGGCAAGGCTGGTGACCGCATCGCCGCCGATCGCAAGCTCGGGGCCATCGAATGCCACGCGTTCGGCGTGATCGACCTCCCCCTCGGTATAGGGCGACATGATTATGCGTGCGAGTGCATCGATGGTCGATTTCTGCTTGGCTCCCAAACCCTGATTGGTCGCCCGGATCAGGACATGCGCACTGGCGAGCGCACCAAGGCGACCCTGAATGATGCCGATCATGTCCTGCGGCGTCGTTGCCGAGCGGGCGCTGAGCGTCACTACTCCGCCAACGATGGCGAACAGATTTTTGACGCGGTGGTCCATTTCCTTGAGAATGAGATCCTGCCGTTCCTCGGCCTGCCGGCGATGGCTGATATCGGCGAAGATCACCCCGACCCTACGGTGGGCTTCGTCATCGATGCGGAATGCGAAGAGCTCGAGCACGCGCCCTTGGGTGACGAGTTCGCGTTCGAACCGGATCGATTCGCCGGTGCGGACGATGGTGTCATAGGTGTCGAACCATTCCTGCGCTTCGCCCGGAAATGCCTCTCTGATGGTCTTGCCGATCACATTGCCGACACCAGTTTGCGCGACGAACGCAGGATTGGTGGAAAGGTAGCGAAAGTCGCTCGGCGCGCCGGGGCGTGTGTCAACCTTTTCGATGGTGCAAAATCCCTCGTCGATCGACTCGAACAGCGAGCGGTAGCGCACTTCGCTGTCACGCAATGCCAGAATGGAGGCTTCGCGCGCAGTGATGTCCATGAACGTCAGCACCACGCCGTCGATGACGTTTTGGATCGTGCGATAGGGGCGGATGCGCAGGATGAACGTCATTCCGGCATCTTTGAGCGTCACCTGCCGCTCGATCGGAATAAGTTTGCGCAACACCGCCTTCACGTCGCGTTGCAGGTCGGCATAGGTCAGCAGGCCGGCAATATCGGTGATTGGGCGACCGATATCGCCGTCGCGGACATGGAACAGATCGGCGACCCCGCGCGTGAAGCTTTTGATCCGCAGCAGATCGTCGAGAAACAAAGTGGCGATTTCGGTGCTATCGAGCAGGTTCTTGACGTCGCTGTTGAGGCGGGTCAGCAGATCGTTCTTGCTAGTCATTTCAGCGTTGATGGTCTGCAATTCCTCGTTGATCGACTGCATTTCCTCCTTGGAAGTTTCAAGCTCCTCGTTGGACGATTGCAGCTCTTCGTTGACCGATTGATATTCCTCGTTCGACGATTTCATCTCCTCGCCGGTGATTTCCAGTTCGTCGATCGTCGCCTGAAGCTGGGCGCGGGTCGTCTGCAGCTCCTGCTCGATCGCGCGGACAGCGTCGGGAACGGCTTTTGCCGACGGCGACGATGCGGCGTCGGTCGGGGTTAAACCTGCGTCCTGGAACGCGAGCACGATATATTCGGATGGGCCGTCATCCGCCATCGGCTCGGCGAGGATCGTTACCTGCCGGGAATATGCACCGATGCGGATCTGGATATTTTCGTGGCGAGCCGGCGTGTTCGAGGCGCGCACGTCGTGCAGCGCCGTGCGCGCCGCCGGCCGCAACGGTTTGCGCAAAATGTCGAACAGCGCAAAACTCGGCGCGCCGGGCGAAGGCTCGAGATATTCGCCGACCGCGCCGCCCGAAAAGCGCACGATCTGGTTGCGCCGGTCGATCACAAGGTGCGGCGGATTGTATTTCTCCATCACCCGCTGCGCGCCCTTGTCGATATGGTCGCGGGCAAGCAACGGGACGGGGTTGGACGGCGACTGCATATCTGGCCGGGTCCCTCGCGAATGGAGGTCGGGCAACGGCGGGTCCATGCTCACGCGGCGCTCAAATATGCGGTGCTTCTTGGCTGTCGCGGCAAATAATGCGGTCGAGCGGGTGACCGATTCAGACGATCCCAAAAACAACCGCCCACCCGGTTTGAGCGCATAATGGAAGGTCCGCATGACGCGGTCCTGCATCGCGGCATCGATATAGATCAGCAGGTTGCGGCACGAAATCAGGTCGAGCTTCGAGAACGGTGGATGCTTGATGATGCTGTGTGCCGAAAACACGCACATTTCGCGGATTTCGGGGACGACGCAGCAATCGTCGGTTTCCTCTATGAACCAGCGTTCGAAGCGCTCGGGTGACACGCCGGCGACCGGTTTGCGATAACGTCCGAGCCGCGCGACGGCGATTGCGCGATCGTCGATATCGGTTCCGAAAATCTGGATCTTGGGCCGGGCGCGGCGTTTGTCCATCGCCTCGCGAAGTAGCATGGCAATGGTATAGGCTTCCTGACCGGTGGCGCAGCCGGGCACCCAGATGCGAACCGTCTCATCGGCGCCCTTGCCCGCGACGAGCCCCTTGAGCACGGTTGCAGCGAGCGCTTCGAAGGCGGCCGGATCGCGAAAGAATTGGGTGACGCCAATCAGCAGTTCCTCGACCAGCCGGTCGAGTTCGTCGGGATGCTGGCGATACTCTTCGATGTAGGCAGTGGGCGTCGTTACCTGGAGCAACTGCATTCGCCGCTGGAGCCGCCTGACCAGCGTTTTTTCCTTATACCCGCTGAAATCATGCCCGGTCCGCGCGCGCAACTCCCCCGTGATTGCGGACAGATGCGAGGCGGCATCGGTGCGCGCGCCCTCTTCATCCTTGCTTGGTGCAACACCGGCGAGATGCTTCTCGTGCGCCAGCAATCGAGCTGGCATGGCCTCGACCGCCAATATATCGTCAACCTGACCCGCGGCGGCGGCGCTCTGCGGCATTCCCGGAAGCGCCTGATGATCATATTCGGCCTGGGCAAGGGCCAGCCCGCCGTGCTCCTTGATCGTTGCGACCCCCAGCGTGCCGTCGCTGCCGGTGCCCGCGAGGACGATGCACACCGCATTTTCGCCCTGATCCTCGGCCAGCGACTGGAAGAACGTGTCGATCGGGCGGCGGCGATCGCGCGGCGGCGCGGGCTTGATGATAGTCAATCGCCCGCCCTTGATCGTCATCGTCGCGTCGGGAGGGATGACGAACACGCAATTGGGCTTGACCTCGACACCGTCGATAGCCTCGATCACGTCCATTCCGGTGGTCCTGCCGAGCAGCTCGGCGAGCATGCTCTTATGGTCGGGCGACAAGTGCTGGATCAGCACGAACGCCATGCCAGTGTCGGCAGGCACGGCGGAGAAGAAGGAGCGGAATGCGTCTAACCCGCCAGCCGAAGCGCCGATGCCGATAATCAGAGTAGGGCGAGCGGCCGCGGGCGGCGCTTTCGTCTCCCCCCCCGATCCGCTTGCCGTAATGGCGCCCCTCTCCGTTCGATTCATGCCGAATTCTTCCCCCGCCGAGATCGATACTCGGCCTCGGAAACGCGACTCGCGCTTTTGAAAACAGACGCCTTTCTAGTAGTGCTGGCAAGCCGTCACGGCCTGAAATGTCGATGCCGCCCGTTCCGTCGGGATGAATCCATTCGCGGGGCAGCATTTCCTACGCCACATGATACCGGACCTTCAAAAGAGCCTCAGTGAGGCCGTTAAAGGCAATGACTCGATGAAGGTCACAGCTGAGCCCAGGCCGAGCCGCAGCTATCGTTGGCATTCCTCACCTGTTTAGTTGAAAGACCCCTGCGGCTCCAAGTCACGCGGCTCCCTCGTCCAAATGACCCTCGGCTCGAAGCGCTGCTCGACAAACGCGATCATCCGCGGGCGCAAATCAGCCTGATGTGGGACACTGGACACGCGGATCACGCTCAGCTCAGCAGCTTCAAACGCGAGCTGGCCGTTTCGAAGACAGATTCGGCTCGACAAGAACTGCGACACAGTCCTTCGAACGGAAGGCCCGAAGAAGAACATGCTCTGGACCTTGTTAGCTGCCTCGCTTGGCCTGGTCGGATATTCAATCTATCGGCAAAGCCGCTGGCGTCGATAAACTCCGCTTTCCAGCTATTGCAGATGCCGCCGGTGCGGCGGCGACGCCATTCGAGCGTCGTCCTAGCGCAATGTCTGCTTTCCACCCATTCCCGACATTCGAGCTGCGGCAGCTAAGCGCCCAAAAGCGCTCATCGGGCTTGCATCCGCCGCATCCCCAAAGCTGACATCCAGTCAGGCCAAAATTTAGCGACCGCGATAACCGGCTGCCGGATTCCGATGACCGCGGCCACGCCGCAGACATGAAAGCGACGAGCTTGTGCGCATTGAGGTCACTGCGGCCACCTGACAGCCCGTCAGTTTGTCTTATCAAGCTGTTGCGGGTCATGCGTGATCAACCGCGCGCTTCGCTGATTGCGAAAATGGATCCA
>JBDTXW010000197.1:0-5196 GCA_040005975.1 Betaproteobacteria bacterium
AATTCTCCGACGATTGCAGCAGCGCCTTCGACGGAATGCAGCCGACGTTGGTGCAGGTGCCGCCGGGCGCCGGCTTGCCCTCGGCCGTCTTCCAGTCGTCGATGCACGCAACCTTGAATCCCAGCTGCGCGGCGCGGATCGCGGCGGTGTAGCCTCCGGGGCCGGCACCGATCACGACGACGTCAAAAGGCTCTGCCATGGGCTCCTCGAGCCGATCACAGATCGAGCAGCATCCGCGCCGGATCCTCCAGCGCTTCCTTGATCGCCACCAGCGACAGCACTGCCTCGCGGCCATCAATGAGGCGATGGTCGTATGACTGCGCCAGGTAGTTGATCGGCCGGATGACGATCTGGCCGTTTTCGACGACCGGCCGCTCGCGCGTCGCATGCACGCCGAGGATCGCCGACTGCGGGGGATTGATGATCGGCGTCGACAGCATCGAGCCGAAGACACCTCCGTTGGAAATCGTGTAGGTGCCGCCGGTCAGCTCCTGTATGGTCAGCTTGCCTTCCTGTGCGCGCTTGCCGAAGTCGGCGATCTGCTTTTCGATTTCCGCGATCGACATCTGGTCGGCATCGCGCAGGATCGGCACGACCAGTCCACGCGGACTGCCGACTGCGATGCCGATGTCGAAATAGCCGTGATAGATGATGTCGGTACCGTCGATCGATGCGTTGACCGCCGGGAACTTCTTCAACGCGTGCACCGCCGCCTTGATGAAAAAGCCCATGAAGCCCAGCTTGACGCCGTATTCCTTTTCGAAGCGGTCCTTGTAGCGGTTGCGCAGCTCGATCACCGGCGCCATGTTGACTTCGTTGAACGTCGTCAGGATGGCGGCGGTCGACTGCGACTGCACGAGCCGCTCGGCGATACGCAGGCGCAGCCTCGACATCGGGACGCGCTGCTCGGGGCGTCCGCCGAGATTCGGCGGCGGTAATACGGCCGGCGGTCGGCTTGCCGGCGCAAGGGCTTGCGTCCCGGCCGGCGCGGCCGACTTCGCCTCGACGGCGGCGGCGACATCGTCCTTGGTGATCCTGCCGCCGCGGCCGGTTCCGGCGATGTCGGCCGCGGCGAGGTTCTGCTCCGCCATCATCTTGCGCGCCGCGGGCGGCGCGGCAGCCACCGGTTCCGATATTGCCGCCGTCGTTGCCGCCGCCGGCGTGGTTGCGGCTGGCGATGCCGTTGCTTTGGCGGCGGACGCCGCCGCCTGTGCGCCGGTGTCGAGCACGGCGATGATTTCCTGGGCTGTGACGGTCGAACCGTCGCCGCGACGTATTTCGGTCAGCACGCCGGAATCCGGCGCGGGCAGTTCGAGCACCACCTTGTCGGTTTCGATGTCGACCAGATTCTCGTCGCGCCTGACCGCGTCGCCGGCCTTCTTGTGCCAGTTGACCAGCGTCGCCTCGGTGATCGACTCCGGTAGCGCCGGGACCTTGACTTCAATCAGCATCGCCCATCCCTGTCATCCGGGCCGGCGCGCGCTGACGCGCCTGGCTCGCTCTGTTTCTCGTGCGTCTCACCGGGTGCCATGCCGCCGCGCCGCCTGCGCTCAATGCGCGGTTACCATTTCTCCGGACCGGAGCTTGGCCGAAAACGCTTCCTCGACGACTGCTTTCTGCTGCTCTAGATGCTTCGACAGGTAACCGACGGCGGGCGAAGCCGAGATCGGGCGGCCGGCATACGCGAGCAGCTGCGTGTCCGCGATGTCGGCGCGCATGTATGCCCGCAGGCGGTACCACGCGCTCTGGTTCTGCGGCTCCTCCTGGCACCACACCACTTCACCGGCATTCGGATAGCAGCCGACCTCGCGCTTGAAATCGGCATGCGGAAAAGGATATTGCTGTTCGAGACGGATGAGCGCGACGTCGGCGATCTTCTGCTCGCGCCGGTAGGCGAGCAGATCGTAATAGACCTTGCCGCTGCAGGCGATGACGCGCCGCACGTTTTTCGCAACCAGCGGCTCGACGTCGCCGATCACCGTCTGGAATTTTCCGGTGGCGAGCTCGTCCATCGTCGACACCGCTTCCTTGTGCCGCAGCAGGCTTTTCGGGCTCATCACGATCAATGGCTTGCGGAAATTGCGCACCATCTGCCGCCGCAGCAGATGAAATATCTGCGCCGGCGTCGTCGGCACGCAGACCTGCATGTTGTGCTCGGCGCACAGCTGCAGAAAGCGCTCGGGCCGCGCCGACGAGTGCTCGGGCCCCTGGCCTTCGTAGCCGTGCGGCAGCAGCAGCGTCAGCCCGCAGACGCGGCCCCATTTGACTTCGCCGGCAGCGATGAACTGGTCGATGACGACCTGAGCGCCGTTGGCGAAGTCGCCGAACTGCGCCTCCCACACCACCAGCTTGTTCGGTTCCGACGTCGCGTAGCCGTACTCGAAGCCCAGTACCGCTTCTTCGGACAACACCGAATCGATGACGACGAAGTCCGCCTGGCCCTCCTTGATATGCTGCAAGGGCACCCAGATCCCGGCGTCCCATTTTTCGCGATTCTGGTCGTGCAGTACCGCATGCCGGTGCGAAAACGTCCCGCGCGCCGTATCCTGGCCGGAAAGCCGCACGCCGTATCCGTGATCGACGAGCGTCGCATAAGCCAGCGTCTCGGCCATGCCCCAGTCGAGCGGCAGCGTCCCCTCCCCCATCGCGCGGCGGTCGGCGATCACCTTTTCGACGCGCGAATGCAGCTTGAAGTTGGCCGGGACGTCGGTCACGCGCCTGGCCAGCTCGTCTAGCCTTTGCCGGGGCACCGTCGTATCCGCCTCGTCGGCCCAGTGCCGCCCGACGAACTTTGCCCAGTCGACGGCGAACGGCGGCTTGTAGTTGGACAGGACCGTCGTGTTGGTGTGATAGCCCTTGTCCATCGCTTGGCGATAGGTAGCGATCATCAGGTCGGCGTCTTCGCTGCTGATCACGCCGTCCTTCGCGAGCCGCTCGGCGTACCGCGCCCGCGAACCGGGGTGCTCGCGGATGCGCTTGTACATCAACGGCTGCGTGATCATCGGCTCATCGGCCTCGTTATGGCCCTGCTTGCGGAAGCAGACGAGATCGATGAATACGTCCTTGTCGAATTTCTGCCTGAACTCGATCGCGACTTCGATCGCCAGCAGGCAGGCCTCGGGGTCGTCGCCGTTGACGTGGAAAATCGGCGCTTCGACCATCTTGGCGACATCGGTGCAATAGATCGTGCCCCGCGTATCGCGCGGGTCGGAGGTCGTGAAGCCGATCTGGTTGTTGACGACCAGGTGGATCGTCCCGCCGGTGCGATAGCCGCGCGTCTGCGACAGGTTGAGCGTCTCCTGCACGACACCCTGGCCGGCAATCGCCGCGTCGCCGTGGATCAGCACCGGCATCACCTGATCGAGCGTCGGATCCTTGCGCCGGTCCTGGCGTGCGCGCACCGAGCCTTCGACGACCGGGTCGACGATCTCGAGATGCGACGGATTGAACGCCAGCGTCAGGTGCATCGGACCGCCCGGCGTGACGACGTCGGACGAGAACCCCTGGTGATATTTGACGTCGCCGGCCGGCAGGTCGATCTCGTGCCTGCCTTCGAACTCGGCGAACAGGTCCTTGGGCATCTTGCCGAGCGTATTGACCAGCACGTTCAGCCGACCGCGATGCGCCATGCCTATCACCATTTCCTGCACGCCGCCAGCGCCCGACTTCTGGATCAGGTGGTCGAGCATCGGGATCATCGTCTCGCCGCCCTCGGCGGAAAAGCGCTTCTGGCCGACGTACTTGGTGCCGAGGTAGCGCTCGAGCGTCTCGGCCGCGGTCAGCCGCTCGAGGATGTGCCGCCGAAACTCGGGGGTGTAGCTCGGCCGCGAGCGCAACGGCTCGAGGCGGTCCTGAATAAACCGCTTTTGCGCCGTGTCGCCCATGTACATGTACTCGGCGCCGAAGGTCCGGCAATAGGTGTCCCGCAGCGCGGCGATCAGGTCGCGCAGGCGCATCCGCGTCGCACCCTGTGGGGCGCCCTTGTACGATCCGACGTCGAACTCGGTGTCGAGATCGGCGTCGCTGAAGCCGTAGCTCTTGATGTCGAGGTCGGCGATGTACGGCCGCTCGGCACGCTGCAGCGGATCGAGATCGGCCTGGAACAGGCCGACGGTGCGGTATTTGCTGATTAGCCTCAGGACCAGCACCTGCTTATGCATCGCCGCCGCGTCGACCATCGGCGCGGCAAGCCGGCGGTTCTTGGCCAGCTGGATGAATGACTCCACGATCGGCGCCTGCGGCACGTCCTGCGCGCCACCGCGCAGCGAATCGAAATACGCGCGCCAGTCCGGGCTGACGGCACCCGGATTGCCCAGGTAGATCTCGTATTGGTCCTCGATGAACGGCGCATTGCCGCCGAACAGCGTGCTGGTCTGCTCCAGCTCCCTCATCATGCTCATGGCTTCACCTATATCGGGGCACGACTGCCACAGCGCAAGCGCCGGATCAACGCTGGGCGATCGGCACGACCTCGCGCCGCGCCGAGCCGGTGTAGAGCTGCCTCGGACGGCCGATCTTCTGATCGGGATCGGAAATCATCTCATTCCATTGCGCGATCCAGCCGACGGTGCGCGCCAGCGCGAAGATCGCCGTGAACAGGCTTACCGGAATGCCGATCGCGCGCTGCACGATGCCCGAATAGAAGTCGACGTTCGGATAGAGCTTGCGCGAGACGAAATAGTCGTCCTCGAGCGCGATCTTCTCCAGCGCCATCGCAAGCTTGAACAGGCGGTCGTCGTGCAGACCGAGCGCTTCCAGCACCTCGTAGCAGGTTTCGCGCATGAGCTTGGCCCGCGGGTCGTAGTTCTTGTAGACGCGGTGGCCGAAGCCCATCAGCTTCACGCCCGAGTTCTTGTCCTTGGCGCGCTTGACGAAGTCGGGGATCTTCGAGACATCGCCGATCTCCTCGAGCATGTTCAGCGCCGCTTCGTTGGCTCCGCCGTGCGCCGGGCCCCAAAGACAGGCGATGCCGGCGGCGATGCAGGCGAACGGGTTCGCGCCCGACGATCCGGCAAGACGGACCGTGGACGTCGAGGCGTTCTGCTCGTGGTCGGCGTGCAGGATGAATATCCGATCGAGCGCGCGCACCAGCACGTCGTTGACCTTGTAGTCCTCGCACGGCACCGAGAACATCATGCGCATGAAATTGGCGGTGTAGCCGAGCTCGTTGCGGGGATAAACGAACGGCTGCCCCAT
>JBDTXW010000198.1:0-5171 GCA_040005975.1 Betaproteobacteria bacterium
CCCATCCCCACCAGCGGCGCCCGGTACGCCTGATAGCCCGAATGAACGATCGGCATGTCGGTCGATGCGAGCGAATTGGTCAATATCCGGACGGTGACGTTGCGCTCACGCAAGCCCTCGAGGAATTTCATTCCGGCCGATCCCGGCACCAGATACGGTGACACGACGATCAACTCCGATCGGACCTGCTTCGCCACTTCGCCGAGGCGTTGGCGCAGCAGGCGGCCACCTTGCTCCCCGCCCTCGACCTTGGACTTTTCGGGGCTGTCGTAGATGACTTCCGCCTTCGCCCACGCGAGCGGTGTCTTTCCGGCGAGCATTGCGGCGAGCGGCTCGTCAGCGGCCAGCATACGCATGTACGGGGCGTCGGCTGCGATCATTTTTGCATGATGCGTCGCGAGAACATCGCGGTAGCTATCCAGGTCTTGCGCGGACGGCTCGCTCTCGGCAAGCCCTGCGATCGGAATAGCCATCGGGCTATTCCAAAACGCGTCGAAGCTGTTCGATATCTGGTTGACGATAGGGCCGGCGGCGATGATGTCGTAGTCGCCGAATTCGACGGTGCGGCCGCCCTGAAAATATTCGTCGCCGATGTTACGGCCGCCAACGATGCCAATTTCGTTATCGACGACAAAGAGCTTGTTATGCATCCGATAGTTGAGCCTGGCTGCGTTGCCCAGGTACTCGGCGGTGTGAACGAAATCGACGTTGCCGCGGTAGGCGAATGGATTGAACAGCCTGAGCTCGATATTCGGATACCCGGCGAGAGTCCTGATCTGCGCATCGCGGCCGAACGACCCTGCGTCGTCGAGCAGGACTCGGACCCGGACGCCGCGATCGGCCGCCTTGAGCAGCGCCTCGATCAGCAACTGGCCGGTCTCGTCGCTCTGGATAAGGAAGTACTGGACGTCCAGCGTTCGCTCCGCCGCTGCGGCCAGTTCCATCCGTAGCAGGAAGCTGTCGGTGCCGACCGGAAGCAGCTTGAAACCTGACGTTCCGGGATGCTCCGCTTTGGCTGCCGCCAATTGGCGCCCCAAGCGGGTTTGTTCCGGGCGTGTCAGCGCCGTCGACACGGTCCTTGGATAGTCCGATCCCGGCGGAAGTGACGCGCAGCCAGCCAGCAGCGACAGCAGGCAGACCACGACCAAGCCCTGCCTGGTGCCGACAGAAAGCCGGTCGGAATGGGCGGCGACCGCAGCGCGCGCGGCGCCAGTAAGGCACGCGTGCTCATCCCGGCGCGCATGCGCGCAGCGTTCGCCCGGTTCGTGATGCAGGCGTGCCTTCATCTCAGGTGGAAGTTTCCGGCGCCGAATAGCCCCAGCAGCCCGATGACGATCAGGTAGATGGCGACGATGTAATTGAGCAAGCGCGGCATGACCAGGATCAATATGCCGGCGAGAAGCGACACGAGCGGGGCGATACTCAAGGTCAGGTTCATCGTAGGTTCCCAGTAGACGTGCCGACATGGCAGACGCAAACCCTACGCCGCATGCCGGACTCGGTCCGTGCGACAGCGTACGTAGCGCAGCGCGGGCGCCGCTTGGCTGCATCCATCGATATGAGATTGGGCGCGGCAGCAGACGATCGAGACAGGAGGGCGTCACATACCGCCTGCGGGAAGCGCAGCTTGCCTGCGATTGCCGCTGCGGCCTGTATGCTGCAAGACGTACAGGGCTGTCGTCAGCCTTCTGTCGGCAATTGGCGCCAACGGGTCCGCATGGAGACTCAGCATCGATTGGCCGGCGCAAGGCGGAAATCGATGACAGACCGTCCGTCGGCTTTGTCTCCCACCGCACCCCCAAATGCTTGCCAAGTATATACTGCGGTGATGGCCGCTGAAAGATCGGGGCGCCACGCCACGAAAGGCTTGTCCCTGCCGATGCGGGAAGGCGCTCCCGCGGCTGCGCTCGCACCCAACAGCCCCGAGCAGAATCATCTGCTCAAGGCGCTGCCGCTACACGATTACCAACGGATCGTGCCGCATCTGGAACTGGTCCCGATGAAGCTGGGCGACGTCCTGTATGAACCCGGGGTCCAGATGCGCTACGTCTATTTCCCCACGACGTCGATCGTTTCGCTGCTCTATGTCATGGAGGACGGCGCTTCCGCGGAAATCGCCATTGTAGGTAACGAAGGCATCCTAGGTATATCTCTGTTCATGGGCGGCCAGACCACGCCCAGCCGTGCCGTCGTGCAAAGCGCGGGGTACGGGTTCCGTCTGAAGGCCCAGTTGCTGAAAGACGAGTTCCACCGCTTCGGGCCAATGCTCTATCTGCTGCTTCGGTACACCCAGGCCCTGATCACCCAGATGGCGCAGACGGCGGTGTGCAACAGGCACCATTCGGTTGACCAGCAATTGTGCCGCTGGCTGTTGCTAAGCCTGGATCGGCTGGCGTCGAACGAGCTTTCGATGACCCAGGAATTGATCGCCAACATGCTGGGCGTGCGCCGCGAAGGCGTTACCGAGGCTGCCGGCCAGCTTCAGGAGGCCGGCTTGATTCGTTACCGCCGGGGCAGGATCACCGTGCTCGATCGCCCGGGGCTGGAGGCGCGGGTCTGCGAATGCTACCAGGTGGTCAAGACCGAGCTCGATCGCCTGCTGCCGTACGTCGCCAGATAGCGCTCCGCGCGCTTTACGCTGGCGTCCGCTTGGCGCCTATGTGCGCTAGCGTCCAGACCGGGAAACACCGGGACCGTATGCTCTGGCTCATCGCAGTGGGTGAGACCGCGCGTCCCCGGTTGGTGCCGGCATCGGAATCGAACCTCAGTTCTCCGGCCGCTGACGGGTGGGTCACACCGACTCCCGAAGAAAGCACCGGTGTCAGCACTCCAACACGTCCCGTCAGTCAATCTCCTGCTCGAGGGCCTTCCCGCTAGCGATCGCCGCCGAATGCTGGCCGGTTGCGACGCGGTCGAGCTCGCTTTCGCCGAGGTGCTTTACACGCCGGGAGAGCGTCTGAGCCACGTCTATTTCCCCACCAGAAGCTTCATCTCGCTGGTCATGCCGATCGGTGACACTGCTTCTCTCGAAGTCGGTCTGGTCGGAAACGAAGGCATGTTCGGGATTCCGCTCGCGCTGGGCGTGGACGTGTCGCCGGTGCGCGCCGTGGTACAGGGCGCAGGACCCGCGTTGAGAATGGATGCAGCGCGCTTCCGGCGCGAGCTCCGAAAGAGCAGCGCGCTGCAACGCCAGACCGATCGATATGCGTTCGTTCATATGAGCCAGCTCGCGCAGACCGCAGCGTGTACGCGCTTCCACGTGGTCGAGGCGCGGCTCGCGCGCTGGCTGCTGATGACACAAGATCGTGCGCACGCGGACGCTTTCCATATTACGCAGGAATTTCTCGCCTTCATGCTCGGCGTTCGCCGCGTTGGGGTCACGAGGGCGGCGAGCGCCCTGCAAAAGCGCCGGCTGATCCATTACACCAGAGGCAACATCACCGTGCTTGACCGGCATGGCCTCAGGGCCGCTTCCTGCGTCTGCTACAAGGCCGATCGGGAAGCCTACGATCAGATACTCGGCTAAACGTTTCCCGCCAAGTCCATTGGCCATCGATGTCCGCGTTGGCGGGAGCCGCCCGTTCCTGCATCGCTTAAAGGTGCCCGGCATGGAGCTTCCAATTGCAGTCGCCAAGGCATGCGCGATAGTTGCTTGCCGTCGCGTTCGCGTGCCCGTCGTTGTCGCGGGCATGGCGGCAATCGTATTCAGCACTGTCGCGTTGACCAACGTGCCTCTGGGGTGGATCTACGGGTCGGTCCAAGGCACCGACCCGATTACCGCGCGGGAAAAGTTGCGCCCGACATCAATGGCGCTGCCGTCGAGCGGCTTGCCGGACGTCGGCAGGATTCGCATCACGGCGAGCTGCAACGAGTGTGGCGTCGTCGACTCGATGCGGCGCGTAGTATCCGCGGATTCACTCGGAGATGCGCCAACCGTCTACGAACTCACCGTCCGCATGCGCGACGGATCGACGCGCATGGTCAGCGCAAGCCGCGCCAATTGGCGCCGCGGCGAACGCATTACGCTCATCGGCGGGAACCCGGATGGCAAATGAGATTCGCCGCCGCCGCCGGTTTCACGGCTCGGCAATGCGAGGCACCCGATGGTACGGCTGAAGTTCTGCATTGAGCTGAAGTACGACATCGCCGATTACCCCAGCGATTTCATTTTCAACATCCACGCCGCGCAAACGCCATGCCAGTCAGTAGTCGTGGAAAAATTCGTCGTCAGCCAGCCGGTTCCGGTGTCGCTGTTCACCGATCCGGCCCATGGCAACCGCTACGCGCGCCTGCGCGCCGAGTCCGGCAATCTGACGGTGCGCTACGACGCCACCGTCGATATCGCACACCACATCGCATCGCCCGACAGCGTCAAGGAAGTGCCGATTGCGCAACTGCCCGCCGAGGCACTGGCCTACATCTACCCCAGCCGCTATTGCCAGTCGGATCGGCTGCATCGGCTTGCCGGCGCGGAATTCGGCAGGTTGCAGCAGGGCTACTGGCGGGTGCGGGCGATCCAGGACTGGGTGCACCGGCGGACGCGATTCGTGTCGGGAAGCTCCAAGGCCACGACTTCGGCGGTCGATACGCTGATCGAGCAGGTCGGCGTCTGCCGCGATTTTGCCCACCTGATGATCGCGCTTTGCCGCGCGATCAACATACCGGCGCGCTTTGTCACTGCGATCGACTATGGCTCGGACCCGGCCTTCGGTCCGACCGATTTTCATGCCTATGTCGAGACTTTCCTGAGTGGACGCTGGTACCTGTTCGATCCGACGGGCATGGCCTTGCCGATGGGCCTGATACGCCTAGGTACCGGACGCGATGCCGCGGACGTTTCGTTCGCCACGATTTTTGGCACCGTTAAATCAGTTGCGCCGCTGATCGCCATCGAAGCCGTCAAAGATGCCGTCAACGGGATCGGCTTGCCCTACGCCTGCGTCGATGCGCTCTCCACCGACCGTCAAGCGGCGCTCATCGCCGAGGCCGTCGGCTGATCCGCATCGGGTCCGGCGCAACACTGAGTGAGAAAGGCATCGATGAACCCACCCTTTGGGAACCTGTCCTCGCACCTGACGGTTGAGGACAACCTGCTCGCGATGGAGGACACCACCGGGCGCAAGCGGGCGGAAGAGGCGCTGCTCAAGGCGGGAGCCTTGCAGAACGCGATT
>JBDTXW010000199.1:0-5127 GCA_040005975.1 Betaproteobacteria bacterium
TCGCCGGCAGGCTCGCCTCGGAGCTGCTCGACTTCATTGCGCCGCATGTCCGTCCGGGTATCACGACCGGCGAGCTCGATCGAATCGCGCACGATTACCAGGTGAACGTGCAGCACGTCGTGCCGGCGACGCTCAACTACGCGCCGCCGGGCCACCGGCCGTATCCGGCGTCGATCTGCACTTCGGTCAATCACGTCGTCTGTCATGGCATTCCCGGCGACAAGGTGCTCAAGGCGGGCGACATCGTCAACATCGACGTCACGGTGATCAAGGACGGATTTCACGGCGACACCAGCCGGATGTTCTACGTCGGATCACCGCCGATCCAGGCGAAACGCCTGTGCGAAGTCACTTATGCGGCGATGTGGCGCGGCATACGCGAAGTGAAAGCCGGCGCCAGCCTGGGCGACATCGGCGCGACGATCCAGCGCTTCGCAGAAGGTCACGGTTTTTCGGTCGTGCGCGAATTCTGCGGTCACGGCATCGGGCGCCAGTTCCACGAGGAGCCGCAGATCCTGCACTACGGCAGGGCGGGCACCGGAATGAAGCTCCAGCCGGGCATGATTTTTACGATCGAGCCGATGATCAATGCCGGCCGCGCCGGCATTCGCGGTCTCGCCGACGGGTGGACGATCGTCACCGCCGACCACAGTCTGTCGGCGCAGTGGGAACACACGGTGCTGGTTACCGAGCAGGGCTACGAGGTGCTGACGCTTTCCGCCGGCGCCCCAACCGCGCCGCCCGCTGTCGCGGCCTAGTCCTGGCGCCGTGGCTGCAACGCTCGCTGCCGCACTGCCGCCGGCCGCCGGCTCGAAGGCGGTGCGCTGGAAGCGCGATCTGGCGCTGGGGCGCGCTTCGATTCGCGCCGCATTTGGCGCCGATCATGCGCCGCAGCGATTGCTCGCCGCGCAATCGCGGCTGGTGGACCGCGTGCTACGCGGCCTTTGGGCCGACCTCGGCACGCCCGCCGGCTGCGCGCTGATCGCCGTCGGCGGCTACGGCCGCGGCCAGCTCTATCCCCACTCCGATGTCGACGTTCTGATCCTGTTGCCGCGCTCGCTCGCGGGTCCTGCCGCCGCGCCGGCGATCGAGCGCTTCATCGGCCTGCTCTGGGATACCGGCCTGGAAGTCGCGCACGCGGTGCGCACGATCGCCGAATGCGAAACCGAGATGGCCGGCGATATCACGATCCGCACCAGCCTGCTGGAGCATCGGCAGGTGGCAGGCTCGCGTGCGCTTTACCATCGCTTTGCTCGCAGCATCGCGGCCGCGATCGACCCCCGCGCTTTTTACGAGGCCAAGGCGCTCGAGCAGCAGCAGCGCCACCTTCGCTATCAGGACACCGCCTACAATCTCGAGCCCAACGTCAAGGAAAGTCCGGGCGGCCTGCGTGACCTGCAGACGATCGTGTGGATTGCCCGCGCCGCGGGCCTCGGCTGCTCCTGGCGCGATTTCGCCGCCCGCGGACTGATGACACGCCTCGAGGCACGCGAAGTCGCGCGGCAGGAGCGGTTGCTGTCCGACCTGCGCATCCGCCTGCATTATCTTGCCGGTCGTCGCGAGGACCGGCTGGTGTTCGACGTGCAAACCGCGCTCGCCCGCGAATTCGGGCTGGCCGATACGCCGGACCGGCGCGCTTCCGAGCTGCTGATGCAGCGCTATTACCGGGCGGCGAAGTCGATTCGCCAGATCAGTGTCGTGCTGCTGCAGAACCTGCACACGCGGCTGTTCCCGGCCGAGCTCGCCGCGCGGCGGATCGACGCCGACTTTCAAGCGGTCGATGAGCTGCTGGATGTCGTCGACGAGCAGCTGTTCGCCCGCCGCCCTGCCGCGATATTCGAAAGTTTCCTCACCCTGCAGCAGCACCCCGAGCTCAAAGGGATGTCGGCGCGCACGCTGCGTGCGCTGTGGCGAAACCGCAATAGGGTCGACGCCGATTTTCGCCGCGATCCGGCCAACCGCGCCCGCTTTTTCGAAATCCTTCGCCAGCCACGGGGCGTCACGCACGAGCTGCGCCGAATGAACCAGTACGGCATTCTCGGTCGCTATCTGCCGGTCTTCGGCCGCATCGTCGGCCAGATGCAGCACGACCTGTTCCACGTCTATACCGTCGACGAGCATATCCTGATGGTGATCCGCAATCTGCGCCGCTTCACCGAGCCGCAGCACGCGCACGAATACCCGCTCTGCTCGCGGCTGATCGCGGATTTCGCGCGGCCGGAGCTGCTGTATATCGCGGGCCTGTTCCACGATATCGCCAAGGGCCGCGGCGGCGACCATTCGACCCTGGGCAGCGCCGACGCGCGGCGCTTCTGCCGCGCCCATCAACTCTCGCGCGAGGACACCGAGCTAGTCGCGTGGTTGGTCGAGCAGCACCTTATGATGTCGGCCACCGCCCAAAAGCAGGACATCGCCAACCCGGCGGTCATCGCCGCATTCGCCACCCGGGTCGGCACCGCCCAGCGCCTCGCCGCCCTCTACCTGCTGACGGTGGCCGACATCCGCGGCACCAGCCCGCGCGTCTGGAACGCCTGGAAGGCGAAGCTGCTGGAGGACCTTTACAACGCCGCCAACGCCGAGCTCGCCGGCGGCAGCACACGGGCGCCGGACAGTCTCGAGGCACGCCGCGCCGAGGCCGCGCGTCAGCTGCGCTTGTACGCCGTGCCGGAAGGCGCCGAGGCCAAGCTCTGGCAGCATCTCGACATCGTCTATTTCCAGCGGCACAGCGCCGACGACATCGCGTGGCACGCGCGCCAGCTCTATTTCCGCGTCGACGGCCAGCAGGCGGTGGTCAAGGGGCGGCTGGCGCGTGACGGCGCCGGTCTGCAACTGATGGTCTATTTGCCCGACCAGAAAGAGCTCTTTGCGCGAATCTGCGGGTTTCTCGGGCGCGCTCACCTGTCGATTCTCGAAGCGAAAATCCATACGACGAGGCACGGCTATGCGCTCGACACCTTCGTCGTGCACGATCCGGCGAACCCGAACGCCGGCTATCGCGAGGCGATCAGCTATATCGAATTCGAGCTGCAACGCTTGCTCACCGAGCGGCCGCCGCTCCAGCTGCCGGCCGAGGGACGGGTCAGCCGTCACTTGAGACATTTTCCGCTCTCGCCCGAGGTCAGCATCTTCGCCGACGACAAGGGCACGCACTTCATTCTCGAGATCGTGGCGGGCGACCGGCCCGGCCTGCTGGCGCGCATCGCCTACACGCTGGCCAAGGCGAACGTCAACGTGGAGAGCGCGAAGATCAATACATTGGGCGAGCGCGCCGAGGACGTCTTCCTGCTCGACGGCGCGCGGCTGCACGACGAAGCGGCGCGCCTGAGGCTCGAGACCGCGCTCTACGAGCAACTGCGCGTCTAGAAGCAACTGCGCGTCTAGACGCGCGCCCTGCCGTCAATCGTCGGGAACCTCGACGTCGGGAAACAGGATGTCGGTGTAGCCGAACATGCGCATGTCTTCCATGCGCATCGGATACAGAATGCCCTCCAGGTGATCGCATTCGTGCTGGACCACGCGCGCATGGAAGCCCGACACCTCGCGTTCGATCGGCCTTCCTTGCGGATCGAAGCCGGTGTAGCGCAGCCGCGTATAGCGGCGCACGCGACCGCGCAATCCCGGCACCGACAGGCACCCCTCCCATCCCTCCTCGGTATCGTCGGAGAGTGGCGTCAGCACGGGATTGACCAGCTCGGTGTAAGGGACCGGCTCGGCCTCCGGATAGCGATCGTTGTGCTCGAAGCCGAATATGACCACGCGCACGCCCACGCCGATCTGCGGTGCCGCGAGTCCGGCGCCTGTGGCGGCGACCATAGTTTCGCGCATGTCGGCAACGAGGGCGTCGAGCTCGGGCGTGCCGAAGCGTTCGATCTCCGTCGAACGCTGCAGCAGCCGCGGGTCGCCCATGCGAAGGATGTCGCGGATCACGGCACGCGCTCCACGACTCCATCGATCAGCGATCTGACCTTGTCCATCGCAGTCTCCAGCACATCGGCAATCCTTGCCATCGATATCGCATGCGCGCTGTCGCCGCGTCCCGCTGCCTGGTTGACGACTACCGCAATGGCCGCGTAATCGACGTTGAGCTCGCGCGCCAGCGCGGCTTCCGGCATCCCGGTCATGCCCACCATCGTCGCGCCATCGCGCTCGAGCCGGTCAATCTCGGCGGCTGTCTCGAGCCGCGGCCCGGATACCGCAGCATAGACGCCGCCATCTTGGAGCGCGATGGCCGCGGCCGACGCCGCATCGATGCAGTGCTGGCGCAGTATCTGCGAGTAAGGCTCGGTAAAGTCGACGTGGATCACGACGCGGTCATCGCCACCGAAGAACGTAGTTTCGCGACCGCTGGTGTAATCGATCAGCTGATGCGGCAGAACCAGGTCGCCGGGCTGATAGGCCGCGGCAATCCCGCCGACCGAGGCCACAGCCAGAATCGCGCTGACGCCGCGCTCCTTCAGCGCCCAGAGATTGGCGCGGTAATTGACGCGGTGGGGCGGGATCGTATGTCCGTGTCCATGCCGCGCCAGAAATATGACGTCACGCCCGCCGATCTGGCCGAAAAGCAGCGCCGACGACGGTTCGCCATAGGGCGTGCGAACGACTTCGCGGTGGGCGACGGCGAGCGTGGACAGGCGGGTAAGCCCGCTGCCACCGATGATGGCGAGCATGGATTGGCGGTCGAAAGCGGCTGACGCGCCGCACCGGTCGAACTGCCGGCGGGCGCGTGCCAGTTGTTACTTTGCTCGACCTTGGTTATTCTTGTCAATTAATGACAATGTCAAGATTGTTGTCGACAGCTGAAACGCGCTTCTGGCCACCCTTTCGCTGATACCGGGACCGAATCATGTACCTCGACCGATTGTTCAAGCTGATGGCGGAGAAACAGGCCTCGGACCTGTTCATCTCGTGCGGCGCACCGATAAACATCAAGATCAACGGCGTCGTCTCCCCGATCTCGACCCAGCCGATGGACGTCGAGACCGTTCGCCGCATCGCCTACGAGCTGATGAGCAAGGAGCAGGCGCGCGAATTCGAGAACGAGATGGAGATGAACCTCTCCTACCTCGACCGCGCCGTCGGCAATTTCCGTATCAACATCTTCCGGCAGCGCGGGACGATCTCGATGGT
>JBDTXW010000200.1:0-5125 GCA_040005975.1 Betaproteobacteria bacterium
TGACCTACGCCGAGCAGCGCGCACTCGAGATCGGCATCACGATCGCCGGCGGCGCGAGCGTGATCCTGCTCGACGAGCCGACCGCCGGCATGAGCCGCGGCGAAGCCGACCAGGCCGTGGCGCTGATCCGCAAGGTTTCGGAAGGGCGCACGCTGGTGATCGTCGAGCACGACATGAGCGTCGTCTTCGGTCTGGCTGATCGGATATCGGTGCTGGTCTACGGCGAGATCATCGCCACCGACGCGCCGGCGCGCATTCGTGACAACGCGTCCGTGCAGGCCGCCTATCTCGGGACGCTGCCCGATGCTTGAAGTCGACGACCTGCACGCGTACTACGGCAAGAGCCACATCCTGCAGGGGGTGACGTTCAAGGTCGGCGCCGGCGAGATCGTGAGCCTGCTGGGCCGCAACGGCGCCGGGCGCTCGACGGCGGTCAAGACGATCATCGGGCTGGTCCCTGCGGTGGGGTGCATCCGTTTCCGCGGCGAGCGTATCGACGGCCTGCCGCCGCACAAAATTGCTCGCATGGGCCTGGGCTACGTCCCCGAGGATCGCGAGATCTTTCCAGCGCTGTCGGTGCGCGAGAACTTGCTGCTCGGCATGAAGTCCGCGCGCGCGTCGAGCCGCTGGTCGGTCGACGACGTGCTGACGATGTTTCCGATGCTGCGCGCGCGTATCGACGCGCCAGGCGGCGTGCTCTCCGGCGGCGAGCAGCAGATGCTGACGATATGCAGGACGCTGATGGGCGATCCGGAGCTGATCATGGTCGACGAACCGACCGAAGGACTCGCCCCGCGGCTGGTCGAGAAAGTCCGCGAATTACTCGACCAAATCGCCGCGCGCGGCGTGGCGATCCTTTTGATCGAGCAGAAGCTGACGATCGCGCTGGCGATCTCCAGCCGGCTGTACGTGATGGGGCAGGGACGGATCGTCTTCGAAGGCAGCGCGCGCGAGCTGCGCGAAAATCACGCCGTGCGCAAGGAGTGGCTGGAAGTCTGAGCGCCCGCGTCGCCGCGGCGGCGCGGTCTCAGGCGATTTTCACGAGCTGCTTGCCGAAGTTTTCGCCTTTGAGCAGGCCGACGAGCGCGCGCGGCGCATTGTCCAGTCCTTCGACGATCGACTCGCGGTACTTGAGCTTCCCCGCGGCGACGTGGGCGGCGAGACCCTGCAAGGCCTCGGCGTAGCGATCCTTCCAGTCGAACACGATCATGCCCTGCATCCTGATCCTGTTCACCAGCACCGAGCGCAGCCGCTTGTAGCCGTAGGGCTCGGGTGCATTGTATTCGGCGATCAGGCCGCAAACGACGATGCGCGAATGGCGGTTCATCACGCGAAGCGCGGTATCGAGCACCTGGCCGCCGACATTCTCGAAATCGACGTCGACACCGTTCGGGCAGGCGGCCCGCAGATCGTCGTACAGGTTCGCCGCGCGATGGTCGACGCAGGCGTCGAATCCCAGATCGTTGACGACGTAGTCGCACTTGGCCCTGCCGCCGGCGATGCCGACCGCACGGCAGCCGTGGATTTTAGCCAGTTGTCCGACTACGCTGCCGACGGCGCCCGATGCCGCCGACACCAGCACCGTTTCGCCCGGTTTCGGCTGGCCTATCTCGAACAGGCCGAACCACGCCGTCATCCCCGGCATGCCGAGGACGCCGAGGTAGTACGAGGCCGGCGCCCGCTGCGCGTCGATCCGAACGAGATCCGCCGCCTTCGCCACGCCGTGGCTTTGCCAACCGAGTTGCGTCAGCACCTTGTCGCCGGCCTTGAAACGCGGATCGCGCGACTCGATGACCTCGCCGACGGTCTGGCCGACCATCACTTCGTCGATCTCAACCGGGGGCACGTAGGATTTGGCGTCGCTCATCCTGCCCCGCATGTAGGGGTCGAGCGACAGCCACTCGTTCTTCACCAGCGCTTCGCCATCGGCCGGCTGCGGCAGCGGAGCATCGACGATGCGAAAATTCTCCACGGTGACGGCGCCGTGCGGGCGGCTGGCGAGGAGGATCTTTCGGTTGTGTGCGGTCACGCGCGTCCTTGGTGAGGGTCGGAAAGCCCGGCGAAGCGCGCGAGATGATGGTCGGCGTCGCCAAACTGCTGCGCGATCGCCGTCAGGCGCCGAAACGTGTGGCTCACCTTGAGTTCGTCGCTCATCCCCATGCCGCCGTGCAGCTGGATCGATTCCTGGCTGACTTTGCGGCAGGCGTCGGCGATCCGGATTTTGGCGGCGGACACGATGCGAGATCGCGCCGCGGCATCGCGTTCGGTATCGGCCGCCGAGCAGGCCAGCAACGCGATCGACTTCGCCTGCTCGTACTCGATCGTCAGGTCGACCATCCGGTGCTGCAGCGCCTGGAACGATCCGATCGCGACGCCGAATTGCTTGCGCGTCTTCAGGTAGTCGAGCGTCGCGGCGTTGGCCGACTTGATCGCACCGACCGCTTCCGCGCAGATCAGCGCGGTTGCGAAATCGACGACTTCCTGGATCAGTGGCAAGGCGGTGTTCGGCGCGCCGATCAGCGCGTCCCCGCCAACGCGAACCTCATCGAATTCGATGTCGGTCGCGCGCGTGCCGTCGAGCATGCGAAGCGGCCTGAATGTCACCCCCGGAGCATCGCGCGGAACCAGGAGCAAGGTCAGGCCGTCGGCATCGGTAGCCTCGCCGGCGGTGCGCGCCGACACGACTAGCAGGTCCGCCGCAGCGCCGTGCGGGACCGCGTGCTTGACCCCCGAGATGATGTAGCCGCCACCACCGGCGCGCGCACGGGTGGCGACGTGCGCGAGCGTGTGCCGCGCGGCGCCTTCCACGTGCGCGAACGCGAGCTTGATTTTGCCGTCGGCGACAGCGGGCAGAATGCGTTGCCGCTGTTCCTCGCTGCCGCCGCGCGCGACCAGTTGCGCACCGAGCGCGATGCTCGCGACCCACGGCTCGACGATCAGCGCGCCGCCGATCGCCTGCATCAGGCTGACCGCATCGATCGCGCCGCCGCCGAAGCCGCCGTGCGCCGTGGGCAGCGGCAGGCCGAGGAGTCCCAGCTCGGCCATCGTCCGCCAGACGTCCTGGCTATACCCTTCCGGCGAGGCGACGATTTTGCGGCGCTTCTCGAACGTATAGTCGCGCTCGACAAAGCGCTCGATCGAGGCCGCAAGCAGCTGCTGCTCTTCGCTGGGATCGAGGTTCATCGCGGATCAGAGGCCGAGCGCATGCCGGGCAATGATATTGCGCTGGATTTCGTTCGAGCCGGCGTAGATCGTCGTCTTGCGCATGTTGCAATAGCGCGGCGCCAGGGCGGCGAGGAAATCGTCGTTGTCGACCGTCGTGTCGACCGGACCCAGCACCTGCGCCAGCGGGCCGCCGGCCTCGAGCATCAGCTCGGTCAGCATCTGCTGGATCTCGGTGCCCTTGATCTTGAGCATCGAGACCTCGGCGCCCGGCGCGCGTCCGCCGCGCAGCTGATCGAGAAAGCGCAGGTTGGTGATCGCCAGCGCCATCAATTCGATCTCGAGCCGCGAGAGCTTGTCGCGAAAGCGCGGATCGTCGATGAGCGGCTTGCCGTCTTTGCGCTGATCGGCGGAAAAGGCCTTCAGGCGCTCGAGCTCGCGCTTGGAGTTACCGATACGGGCAGTGTTCATGCGCTCGTGGCCGAGCAGGTACTTGGCAACCGTCCAGCCCTTGCCTTCGTCGTGGATCCGGTTCTCGACCGGCACCTCGACGTCGTCGAAAAACACTTCGTTCACCTCGCGCCGGCCGTCCATCAGCGGCAACGGGCGCACGGTGATGCCGGGGGTCTTCATGTCGATCAGCAGGAACGAGATGCCGTCCTGCTTGCGCTCCATCGCCGGGTCGGTGCGAACGAGGCAGAAGATCCAGTCGGCCAGGTGCGCGATCGTCGTCCAGGTCTTCTGGCCGTTGACGACGTAATGCTCACCGCGTCGCATGGCCGAGGTACGTAGCGATGCGAGATCGGAACCGGATCCCGGCTCCGAATAGCCCTGGCACCACAGATCGTCGCCGCGATAGATGCGCGGCAGAAAGCGCTGCTTTTGCGCGTCGGTGCCGAACTCGAGCAGCACCGGTGCGCACATCGCGAGTCCGAACGGAACGAGAGGCGGCGCGCCGGCGTAGCCGCATTCCTCCTCGAAGATATGGCGCTGCACGACGCTCCAGCCGGTGCCGCCCCATTCGCGGGGCCAGGACGGCGCGATCCAGCCTTTCTCGGCCAATATCCGGTGCCAGCCGAGCAGGTCGTCGCGACCCAGCGCTGCATAGCGTACGACCTTGTCCCGCATCGCCGCCGGCAGGTGGCCGCGCAGCCAATCCCGCACCTCGTCGCGAAACGCGCGTTCGTCAACGGAATAGTCGAGGTTCATGGGCGGACGACGGGCGCGGCAAGTCGGGTGGGGAGATCGACATTATCGCCCAACCCTGACGCCGGACGCGCGGGGCGAAAGGCCGGCCCGACGGTCTGGCGACGCAGCGCTCGCCCTGCCGACCCCACCGCCTGTAGACTAGTGGCCGGTCCACGACAGGAAGCCTTCGGCGCATGCCAGCGACACCGAAAAAATCCAGGGCGCGCAGTCCAACGTACGACGCCGGACGATCGAAGGGCGCGCCGCAGCCGGCGGCGCGGGACGGCGATGAGCTTACTGTGCGCCAGTCACTCGCGCAGCGCACCGCCGAGCTGGCGATCATCGACAGCATTCAGCAAGGGATGGCGGCGAAGCTGGATTTCCAAGCCATCATCGACCTCGTCGGCGACAAGCTGCGCGACGTATTCAAAACCGACGACATCGGAATCCGCTGGTACGATTACAAGGCGAGGCTCGTTCACTATCTCTATGACTACGAGCACGGCAAGCGGCTGAAGATACCACCTGCGCCGCCCCGGCTGACCAGTTGGGAGACATTGACCTCGCGACGTGAGCCCATTGTCAGAAACACGATCGCCGAGTCGGCGGCTGCAGGCGTAGTGCCGGGCACGGACACGTCGAAATCCAATGTCGCCGTCCCCATCGTCAGCAGCGCTCGCGTCATCGGCGGGATCACCGTCGAGAGCTTCGAGCGCGAGTACGCTTTCAGCGAGTCGGACGTCCGCTTACTGACAACGGTTGCGTCCAGCATGGG
>JBDTXW010000201.1:0-5112 GCA_040005975.1 Betaproteobacteria bacterium
GGTGAATCGCCGATGAAGATGAAACGATCGCGCTCGGCATCGAGATCGACGCCGAATTCATCGCGCAGCAACGTACGCGTCATCGCCAGCTTGTCATACGCGCCGAACCATCCGTTGACGTGGATCGAGCTCATCTTCGCAGTCATGCCCGCCGCGCGCATCAATGCCATGATGCGGTCGATCGCGGCGTCGGCCAGGCGCGGCACGTCTTCGCAAAAATCGATGGCGAGATCGCTTTCGCGGTATGGCTGGTCCGACGCCAGGGCGGAACCGGGAACCTCCCGCAGGATCGACGCGCCGACCTCGGCGAGCCGCCGGCGATTGTCGGCGCGCTCGGCGTCGGTCGAGGCGTAACGTTTGCGCAGCCTGCCCCCGCCTCCGTCGAGCATCATGTACAGCGCGCCGTTTTCGCCGACGACCGCATCGACCGGCCACATGCGCGCGATGTGATCGCACCATCCCGCAGGACGGCCGGTGATCGGGATGAACAGCAAGCCCGCGGAACGCAGGCGCTCCATCGCCGCGTAGGCAACGGCAGTGATCCTGCCATCGGTCGACAGCGTATCGTCGATGTCGGCGAGCACCCCGCGCATCGCTGCGCGCGCCGCGGCCGGTATCGCCACGAGCGGCCGCATCGTCGCCGCGGTCATGCTGGGCCGCCGCGAGAGCGCAAGTATCCGGCGACCGCGTCGCGCTGTCCGGCGCTCAAGTGCAGGCCGCACTTGGTCCGCCGCCAGAGAACGTCATCTGCCTCGACCGCCCATTCGTGCGCGACAAGATAATCGATCTCGGCCGCGTAGAGCGTATCGCCGAAATGCGCGCCCAGATCGGCCGGCGCGCGCGCATCGGCCAGCACACGCGATATACGCGTGCCATGGCGTCGAGTCAGCGCCGAGAGCAAGTCCGGGGAAAGTCCCGGATAGCGCGCGAAGAGCGTGCACCTGTACGCCGCTACGCCGCCGGCCGGGAAGTCACCGCCAGGCAGCGCTTGACGATCGGTCCAGGCCGCCTGCATCTGCGGAAAGAAGGGGCGCAACTGCTCGAGCGCGTGCTCGGCAAGCTTCCGGTACGTCGTGATCTTGCCCCCGAAGATCGACAGCAACGGCGCACGGCCGCTGCCGGCATCGAGCTTGAGCACGTAGTCGCGCGTGACCGCCGACGGATCTTCCGAGCCATCGTCGTAGAGTGGGCGCACGCCGCTGTAGGTCCAGACGATGTCGGCAGCGCCGATCGGCCGCGCCAGATACGCGTTGGCGATCGAGCAGAGGTACTCGATCTCGTCGGCCGAAATGCTCGGCGCCTGATAATCGTCGACCGGGACGTCGGTCGTGCCGATCAGCGAGAAGCTCTGCTCGAAGGGAATGATGAAGACGATGCGTTTGTCGGAATTCTGCAGGATGTAGGCGTGCGGCTCGACATGCACGCGCGGAACGACAATGTGGCTGCCCTTGACGTGCCTGACGTCGGCGCGAATCGAGTCCGGGCTGATCTGGTCGAGCACGTCCTTGACCCAGGGTCCGGCGGCGTTGACCAGCGCGCGCGCGAGCACATCCTCGCGCCGGCCGGTGCCGTCGAGCAGCGTCGCGCGCCACAGGCCGTTCTCGCGGCGGGCCGCCGCGAGCCGCGTTCGTACGCGGACATCGGCGCCCAGTTCGCGCGCCGCGATCGCATTGAGGACGACCAGTCTCGCATCGTCGACGCGCGCGTCAGAGTAGACGAAGCCTTTGCGGAAGCTGTCTTTGAGGCCGGCCCCCCATTTGCTCGCGCGAAGGTCGACGCCGAACGATGACGGCAGCGTCTTCCGGCCGCCGATGTGATCGTACAGAAACAGGCCGGCGCGGATCATCCATGCCGGCCGCAGATGCGGCTCGTGCGGCAGGACGAATTGCAGCGGCTCGATGATATGCGCCGCCAGCTTAAGCAGCACCTCGCGCTCGGACAGCGATTCCGCGACCAGGCGAACCTCGTAGTGTTCGAGATAGCGCAGGCCGCCGTGGATCAGCTTGGTGCTCCACGACGAGGTGTGCGAAGCGAGGTCGTCCTTTTCGGCCAGCAGCACCTTCAGCCCGCGGCCGGCGGCATCGCGCGCGATGCCGGCGCCGTTGATGCCGCCGCCGATGACGGCGAGGTCGAAAATCGCAGGCGGGGTGACGTTCATGCGGGCCGCCATTCTAGCGCAGCGGACGGCCGTCACCGATTGCGCTAAGATCGCGCGATCCATGACCACCTGCGAGTGACCGATGAACATCGTTCCCGAAGTTGCCACGCTCGACGCCGAGATGCGTGATTGGCGGCATCACATCCACGCGCATCCCGAGACCGCGTTCGAGGAAACGGAAACGAGCGCGTTCGTCGCCAGCACGCTCGAAGCGATCGGCTTGGTCGTTCATACCGGCCTCGCCAAAACCGGTGTCGTCGGCGTGCTTCGCTGCGGCTCCGGCAGCAACGCGATCGGCCTCCGCGCCGACATGGACGCGCTGCATATCGCCGAACGCTCGGGCGTCGCGTACGCGTCGCGCCACGAGGGCAGGATGCACGCCTGCGGGCACGACGGCCACACGGCGATGCTGCTCGGCGCCGCCAAGGCGCTGGCGCGCCGCCGCCGCTTCGACGGGACCGTGTACTTCATCTTCCAACCGGCAGAAGAGAACGAAGGTGGCGGGCGGGTGATGGTCGAAGAAGGCCTGTTCGACCAATTCCCGATGCGCGCGGTATACGGTATGCACAACTGGCCGCGGAAACCCGTAGGCTCGTTCGCGATGCGGGCGGGTCCGCTGATGGGCGCGTACGACATTTTCGAGATCATCGCGGTAGGCAAGGGTGCGCACGCGGCGATGGCGTATACCGGCAAGGATCCGATGCTGTTCGTCGCGCAGGCGCTCAACGCGCTGCAGACGATTGTCTCGCGGAACCTCCATCCGCTCGCCGCCGGCGTCGTCAGCGTGACTCAGGTGCATGGCGGCGATACCTGGAACGTGATTCCGCAGGAAGTCGTGCTGCGCGGCACCGTGCGCACGTTCGATCCCGCCGTGCAGGACCTGATCGAGCAGCGCATGCGCACGATCGTCGCCGGCGTCGCGTCGACGTTCGAGATGACCGCGACCGTGCGCTACGAGCGCCGTTACCCGGCCACCGTCAACGCCGAGAACGAGACGCGGCATGCGATTGCCGCCGCGACGGCGGTCGTCGGCATTGACCACGTCGAGACCGACCCGACGCCGGAAATGGGCAGCGAGGACTTCGCCTTCATGCTGCAGGCGAAGCCGGGTTGCTACGTCTGGCTGGGGGCCGGCCACGGGCCCGATACACACAATATTCACAGCCCGCAGTACGATTTCAACGACGAGGCGTTGCAGATCGGTGCGAGCTACTGGGTGACGCTGGCCGAGCAGCAGTTGGCGACCGCGGCGGCAAAGAAGTCGGCGTAGGCGCGAAGCGCAATCAGCCGGCCGCGAGCGTGGCGAGCGTATGCCGCGCGATCATCGACTCCTCGTCGGTTGCGATCACCCACGCGGAAATCCGACTATCTTCGCTGCTGATCCTCGGCCCGCCGGCTGCGTTGGCTTGCTCGTCGAAAGTGACGCCCAGCCACGCCGCGTCCCGGCAGATCCGCTCGCGGATCGGTGCCGCGAGCTCGCCGATGCCGCCGGTGAATACGATCGCGTCGATGCCGCCCAGCGCGGCGGCCAGCGAGCCCAGCTCGCGCCGGACCCGGTAGCAGAAGAGTGCGATCGCGAATTTCGACCGGGGGTCGTCGCGCGCGAGCAGCGTGCGCATATCGCTCGACGCGCCGGAAACACCCAGAAGTCCCGACTGGTGATAGAGAAGCTTTTCGATCGCCCGTGCGTCCATCTTGAGCTCGTCGAGAAGGTAGAGCACGACCCCGGGGTCGAGCGCGCCAGCGCGAGTTCCCATCAGCAGTCCGTCGAGCGCGGTGAATCCCATCGTGCTGGCGATGCTCTTGCCTGCTCGCATCGCACACATGCTGGCGCCATTGCCCAGATGCGCCACGACGATCCGTTCGCGCGCCGCCGCGGCATCGAAGCGCGGGAAAACGGCGGCGATATACTCGTACGACAGCCCATGAAAACCGTAGCGGCGAACGCCGCGCTCGGTGATCTCCGGCGGCAGGCCGAACGCGCGGGCGACGCCCTCCTGCGTGCGGTGGAATGCCGTGTCGAAGCAGGCGACTTGCGGCAAGGTCGGCGCGCGCTCGGCGATGACCCGCATCGGCGCCAGATTGTGCGGTTGATGCAAAGGCGCCAGCGGCACGAGCCGCTCGAGTCGGGCCAGTACGCCGGGGGCGATGCGCACCGGCGCGCCGAATTCCTCGCCACCGTGCACGACACGATGGCCGACGGCGACGAGCTCGTGCTGCCCTTGTTCGGCGCGCACGAAGTCGAGCAGGAAGGCCACCGCGCCCGCGTATCCTAGCGAGTCCCGGTCGGCCCAAGCGCGCTCGTGCACCAGCTTGTCCTGCGCATCGCGCGCGATGAACGCCGGCCTCGTCGTCAGGCCCTCGATCTGGCCGCGCAACAGCCGCCGCGGATCGGCGGCGTCGCTGGCGTACAGCGTAAATTTCAGGCTCGACGATCCCGCATTCAGCACCAGGATTGCGTCGGTCATAGCGGTTCCGCTAGACTCGCGACGCTTTTCCTGCGGCGGTCGTTTGCCAGGAGCTTGGACACGGCAATCGAGGAAGTCTAACCGCGCACCGAGTCGCCGCGCCGGGCCATTTCCCCGCGTTTGCTAGCCGCGGCCCTTGCGCAGCCGGCGAATCGCCGCGAGCTGCGCCACCGCGCCCGCGAGCTCGGCTTCGGCGCGGGCCACATCTTCCTTCGACGCCTTGTTCTGCATCGCCTGTTCGGCCGCCTGTTTGGCCTGCAGCGCCTTGGCCTCGTCGAGATCCTTGGCACGAATCGCCGTGTCCGACAGCACCGTCACGATGTCGGGCTGGATCTCGAGATAGCCGCCCTGAACAAAGACAATCTGCTCCTCGGCCTGCCCCGGAACCTTGATGCGCACCTCGCCCGGTTTGATCTGCGTGATCAGCGGCGCGTGCTTCGGATAGACGCCGAGCTCGCCCATCACGCCCGGCAGCACGACAAACTC
>JBDTXW010000202.1:0-5091 GCA_040005975.1 Betaproteobacteria bacterium
CCGGCTCGGCCGGTATGTCACGTGACGCCTGACTCGCTGCTTTAGCGCCCCGCCGCGGCCCCCGCGATCGCCGCTTCTGCCCGGTGCACCAGATCGCCGCCGATCACCGCGGCCCACTTGGCGTACACCTCCCGTGTGGCATGGCGAAAAGCGTCCTTGCCCGCGGCCGTCAGCCGCGTCACCGTCGCGCCCTGCCGGCCTGCCTCGCCGAGCGCCGCGTCGCCGCCTAGCTTCAGGCGCAGCGCGAGCGCATCCTGCGCGGCATCGCGAGCCGCTTGCCGCACCAGTTCCCGGTCCTCGGCGCTCCATGCATTCCACGCCCGTCGATTGACCGCGAACACCAGCGCGTCGGCATGCGCGCCCCACAATTGAAGGTGCGTGAAGCCGGCGGCGTCCGCGCGGGAGGTGCGAAACGCGTTGGTCGTCGTTTCCTCGGCGTCGAGGCTGCCGGCGAGTGCCGCGCGCCTCGCATCGACGCCATTCATCCTCACTGGTGATGCCCCCAGCGCGGCCAGCGTCTCGTCGAGAAGCGCGAGCCCCGGGGTGCGCACCCGCAGTCCCGCGAAGTCGGCGGGTGCGCGCAACGGACGCTTGCTGGCGATTTCGCGAAAGCCATTCGACGCCCACGCGACGACGACGACGTCTTCGGACTCCAGACGTGCGGCGAGCTCGGCACTGACCGCGCTGGCGAGGAGCGCCTCGAGCGCGCGCTCGCTGGGTATGAGCCACGGCAGCGCGACCAGATTGAGTTGGTCAACATAAGGCGACCAGTCGAGCGTCGAGCCGACGGCGAATGCAATTGACCCCTCGCGCAGCGCCGCGAACTCACGCAAGGCATCGCGCTGGAATAAGGTTGCGCCCGGATAATGCTGGACCGCGAACCGGCCGGCCGAGCGTTCCCGGATCAACGCCGCCCATCGTTCGCCGGCCTTGCCTTGCGGATAGGCCGGTCCGAGCGCCGTCGACAGCTTCCATTCGCTCGCCGGCGCAGCGCTCGGCGCGCCGCCCTGCGCGCAAGCGAGCGTAGTCGCCGTAAGGAGCCAAGCGATCGCGGCCAGCGCGCCCAGGAAAGACACCACGCGCCGAGCGTAGCGGCCGCCGGCCGCTGGCGTCAACGGGAGCCGTTGGCGACGAACGATTGCGGCATCAGATGCCGAGCAGACCCCGCGCCGCAGCTTCCTCGGTGATTAATACGCTCGCGCCGGTAGCCTTCAGTGCGGCGCGTATCGCCGCGACTTTGCGACGCCCGCCTGCCGCCACGACGATCTTCGGCACGCGGCGCAGATCCTCGAGGTCGACGGCAACCACGCGGCGATTGACCGGGTGATCGACCACGTTGCCTTCGCTGTCGATGAAATGGCACAACACGTCGCCGACCGCCCCCGCGGCCTGCAGGCTCGCCAGCGCCGAGCGCGGCAAGAGCCCCTGGCGAAACAGCGTCGCTTCTTCGCTGACATCGCCCACGCTGACCAGCGCCAGATCGACGCGTCGCGCACGCTCGAGCAACTCGCGCAGCCCCGGCTCGGACCAAAGCGCCGTCCGGAGCGATTCGTCGGCAACGATCACCGGTGCGGTGAGCTGATAGCAATCGGCGCCGAACGCGTCGGCGATGCGGCGCGCGACCGCCGAGGGATTGACTGCCCGCGAGTGGGTCATGCCGCCCAGCAGTGAGACGACCGACAAGCGCTGGCAGGGCTGGCCGCCGAGCGCCTTCAGGCTCATGTGCAGCGTCGCCCCCCAGCCGACCCCGAGCGACATGCCGTCACGGACCTGATCGCTCAAATAAGTGCCGGCGGCGTGCCCGACGACGGTGGCGATCTCGGCCTCGTCGGCCGGTGCCGGCACGACGATGGCGTCGGCCAGACCGAATGTTGCGACCAGCTGGCGCTCGAGCGCGATCTGCTCGCTGGCCCGGCCCTGGATGCGGATACGCACGATGCCCCCCTCGCGCGCCGCTGCCAGCAGGCGGATGACTTTGCCCCGACTAATGTTCATGAATCGGGCAATTTGTTCCTGCGTCATGCTTTCGACGTAGTAGAGCCAGGCGGCTCGGACCCTCAGGTCCGGCAGGTTTGCCGGTTCGCGGGGGGCGGGGCGCTCCTTCTCTGGCATCGGTGGCTTTCTTCCGGTCTGCGGGCTGCGAGCGTGGCATCGTTGCCCCCGGCTTGGCAAGCGCATCGCCGGGCTTTTCAGGACGTAAGCTCGCCTTCGCGAGCGCTTGACGGCGGCATATGCTTGGATATATGTTCGTGACGTAATACAAAAGTCCGCACCGGCGTCGCCGGATGCTCGTCCAGACGAGGAAATCCCATGCCCCACCGTTCCGCACCGCGCCTAGGCGATTCGATCGCCGAAGCGCTGCAATTGCGCCAGATCGAAGGCCGCCCGGTACGCATCGGCCTGATCGGCGCGGGTCAGATGGGCACCGATATCATTGTCCAGACGGCGTTGATGACCGGCATCGATGTCGTCGCGGCCGCCGATGCGCTGGTCGACAACGTGTTGGCTGCTCGTGCGATCGCCGGGCCCGGCGCGCTCGAGCCGGTACAGGTCGAAGGGAGCGCCGCGGTATCGCGCGCCGTTGCGCGCGGCCAGCTGGCCGTCGTGCGCTCTCACCGCGACGTCTGCGCGGCCGACGGCGTCGATGTCGTCATCGACGCGACCGGCAATCCCAACGTCGGCGCCGAGGTCGCGCTGGCGACGATCGCCGCCGGCAAGCACATCGTGATGATGAATGTCGAGGCCGATGTCACCATCGGCGCCTACCTCGCCGCCAAGGCCGCGGCGGCCGGCGTCGTATACACGCTGGGCGCGGGCGACGAACCGAGTGCGACGATGGAATTGATCAATTTCGTACGCGGTCTCGGCTACCCCATCGTGGCCGCGGGCAAAGGCAAGAACAATGCGTTTCGGATCGACGCGACACCCGACGCCTACGTCGAGGAAGCGAAACGGCGCAACATGAATCCGCGCATGCTGGCCGAATTCGTCGACGGCTCGAAGACGATGGTCGAAATGGTCGCAATCGCCAATGCCACCGGGCTCGTGCCCGACATCCCGGGCATGCACGGTCCCGACGCGCCGCTGGCCTCGCTGCACAAGGTACTGTGCCCGCGCGAGGAAGGCGGCCTGCTGTCGCGCAAGGGCGTCGTCGATTTCACCGTGGCGCCGGGCGTCGCGCCAGGCGTTTTCGTCGTCGCCGAAATGCGCCATCCGCGGCTGCGCGAGCGGATGAACGACCTGCATCTGGGCGAAGGGCCTTACTACACGTTCTTCCGTCCCTACCATCTGACCAGCCTCGAGGTGCCGCTGTCGGCCGCGGCGGCGGTGCTGTTCGGACAAAGTCATATGCGGCCGCTGCCGGTGCCGTCGGCCGAAGTCGGCGCGCGCGCCAAACGCGATCTCGCCGTCGGCGAGACGCTCGACGCGATCGGCGAGTATTGCTATCGCGGCTTCGCGCTGTCGCGCGCCGACGCGCTCGCGCTCAATGCGCTGCCGCTGGGACTCGCGCAGGGCGCCGTCGTCAGGCGGCCAATCGCCAGGGGGGAGTACTTGAGCTGCACCAACTGCGCGCCCGACGAGCGCTTGAAGATCGTCCAGGTGCGCCGGGCGCAGGACCAGTCGATCGGTGCCATGCAGGGCGAGCCGGCGGTGGCGGTCGCATCATGATCGCCCTTGTCGACGGCGCTGCGCCCTACGCCGCATTGAGATGACCGTATCTTCCGCACCCGGCAGCCGGACCGCGAACGCGGCGGCGCGCGCGCCCGAGCGCCCCGAGCTCGCCGCGCTAGGCGACGAAGTGCTGCGCGTCGCACTGGCGCGGATGCATCTGATCCGCAAGTTCGAAGAGGCCGCCGAGGCGAGCTACATGCGCGGCCAGATCCACGGCACGATGCACCTGTCGATCGGTCAGGAAGCGAGCGCCGTCGGCACGACGCTCAAGCTCGCGCGCGACGACTACATTCTCTCGACGCATCGCGGCCACGGCCACTGCATCGCCAAGGGCGCCGATCCGGCGCGGATGTTCGCCGAGTTTTTCGGCAAGGAAAACGGCTATTGCCGCGGCCGCGGCGGCTCGATGCACATCGCCGACGTCGAGGGCGGCAATCTGGGCGCCAACGGCATCGTCGCCGGCGGCTTGCCGATCGCCGTCGGCGTCGGCATGAGCATCAAGGCGCAGAAGCAGGATCGGATATGCATGGTGTTTTTTGGCGACGGCGCGGCCAACGAAGGTGCGTTCCACGAATCGCTCAACATGGCTTCTATCTGGCGCCTGCCGATCGTGTTCGTCTGCGAGAACAACAAGTACGGAATGTCGATGGACATTGCCCGCGCGATGGCCGTGCCGAATGTGGCCGACCGCGCGTGCGCATACGCGATGCCGGGAATCGCCGTCGACGGCAACGACCTCCCGGCGGTCGTCGCCGCCGCTGCGCCGGCGATCGAGCTCGCCCGAAACGGCGGTGGCCCGACCTTGCTCGAATGCAAGACCTATCGACTTCGTGGCCACTCGAAAAGCGATCGCAACCTCTATCGCACCAAGGAAGAGATCGAAGGCTGGCGCGCGAAGGATGCGATTCGCCGCCTCGAGCGCGAGCTCGTCGCGCACGGGCGCTTCACGGAAGGCGAATTGCTCGCGATCGCGCAGGCCGCGCAGAAGACGATCGAAGACGCGCTGGAATTCGCCAAGGCGAGCCCCGATCCCGATCCGGCAGAGCTCACTCGCGACGTCTATGCCGACTGAGCTCGCCGCGCCCGAAGCCCAAACGCGCGAATTGTCGTACGCCGAGGCGATACGCGAAGGCCTTGCGCAGGCAATGCAGGCCGACGAGCGCGTCTTCCTGTTCGGCGAGGACGTTGGCGTTTACGGCGGCGCCTTCGGCGTCTCCGGCGATCTCGTCCAACGCTTCGGCACCGATCGCGTAATCGACACCCCGATCAGCGAGCTCGGCATCGCTGGCGCCGCGGTCGGCGCCGCCATTACCGGTATGAAGCCGGTGCTCGAATTGCAATTCTCGGACTTCGTGACCCTGGCGATGGAGCAGATCGTCAACCAGGCGGCGAAGATCCACTTCATGTTCGGCGGCAAGG
>JBDTXW010000203.1:0-5090 GCA_040005975.1 Betaproteobacteria bacterium
AATTTCCGCAAGATGCGCAAGGCCAGCGTCCCGGCCGTCATCAACAGCGCAATTACCAGCACGCTTTCGCGCACGATCATCACCCATGGCTGCACGCTGCTGATGGTGCTGTCGATCTTCTTCTTTGGCGGCGAGACGCTACACCACTTCGCATTGGCGCTGGCTATCGGCATCTGCTTCGGCATCTACTCGTCGGCGCTGGTGATGGCCTCGCTGGTGATGTGGCTGGGCGTGTCGCGCGAGGATCTGGTCAGGCCGGACAAGAAAAGCGGCGCGGCGGGTGCCGAGAAGATCCTGCCCTGACAGGTCGGCGATCGCCGCCGGACAGGCGCGATGCTGACCACGCTGCTGTATTCGCTGCTGGCGCTGGACCAGACGCTGGCCGAGCTCGCCGCGCAGCACTCCTGGGTCCTCTTCGTCGCCCTGTTCCTGGTGATTTTCGCCGAAACCGGCCTGGTCGTCTTTCCGTTGCTGCCCGGCGATTCGCTGCTCTTTCTTGCCGGGACCGTCGCGGCGGCAAGCGGCATCGACGTACATCTGCTCGCGTTCGTGCTCTTTCTTGCCGCGGTTGCGGGTGATTCGGTCAACTACTCGATAGGGCACTTTCTCGGCCCGAAGGTCTTCAACCCGGCGGCCGGCAGCAGGCTGGCGCGCTGGCTCAAGCCCGAGTACCTGGAGCGTACCCATGGTTTCTACGAGAAGTACGGTGGGTTCACGATAATCATCTGCCGCTTCGTGCCCATCGTGCGGACCTTCGCGCCATTTCTTGCCGGCGTCGGTGCGATGACCTATCGGAGATTCCTGTCCTATAACGTGATCGGTGCCGCGGTCTGGGTCGCCTTGCTGATTTATGCTGGCTACCTGTTCGGCAACATTCCCTGGGTCAAGGAAAACCTCACCGTTATCGTGCTGACCACCGTCGTCGTTTCGCTGGTGCCGGTCGTCGTGAAGTGGTGGCACGAGCGGCGGAGTGGCAAGGGCTAGCCGCCTCGGCCCCGCCAGGCGTGTCGAAAAATCTTACGAACGACGCGAAGCTGTCGGATGATGCCGCCGACCGAACATTGATTTATAACTGCAAAAACAGGTGTGGCACGAAACGTGCAGCTCGTCATGGCGTTTCGCCAGAAGACGTTTTTCTGGCGGATGTCGGGGTTTCTGCGAGATCGCGGAGCCGAGGGTTCACACCGGGGAGAGTAAGCGTGCGTATAACAAAACTGATCGTTGCCGCCATGGCGCTGGCAACGGGGAATGGAGCCTCGGCAGCCGTCGTGGCGCTGGGCCAGCCGCTCGGTATCACGCTGGGATTCAGTTTGGGCACCGCACTGGGCCCAGTCGCGCTGGGTGCCTTTCTGCCGGTCGCGGGCGGAGGATTGCTGGCCGTTGCCACGCTAAGCCTGCTGGTCGGCATCCTGATCGTACGGCGCAAGCGCAATCCTTAGCCCGGCATTTGACGCGCCGGTCGCAGCGACGCGACCGGCATGATCCTCTTCGGCCCGGCCGCGTCCGCGTGGGCCCCTCCGTTCGTCGTCCCGGCCTGCCCCTTGTTGCCCGATAGAAGTCCCGCGCTCGCGCACGCGGGTCGGCACGGGAAGAACGGCATCCGATGACCGAAGCATTCGAAAGCCTCTACCAGCTTGTCTTCGTCTGCTTCGCGGTCGCGCTGGTGCTGCTGGAACGGGTTCGCGTTCTGCAACGCCAACGAGTCCGATTTGCGAGGCGCTGGACGAGCAACATCGGTTTGTTCCTGATCGGAAGCGTATTCACCGCCGTTGTTTTCCCGATCGGGTTGTACGCGTTTGCTCAACAGCAGCCACCGGGTCTGCTGGCACGATTGGGCCTTTCCTTCCCAGCGCAGATTTTGCTGACGTTCGTATTGCTGGACCTTTGGCGCTACTGGGAACATCGCTTGTACCACCGGATCCCGCTGCTCTGGCGCCTGCATCTGGTGCATCACAGCGATACGCAAATCGACGTGACGACGTCGGAACGCCACCATCCATTGGAGCTTTTGCTCGGTACCGCCGTCCTGCTTGCACTGATCGCAACCCTCGGCTTGCCGGCCCCGGCGCTTGGCTTGTACTTGCTGACCGCAACGGTGGTCGCGCTCTATTCGCACGCGAACCTGCGCCTGCCGGCGTTTCTCGACCGCGCATTGAGGGGGTTGATCGTCACGCCACCGGTGCACGCCGTGCACCATTCCGATCTGCAAGCGCAGACCGACAGCAACTATGGATCGGTGCTGACCATCTGGGATCGCTTGTTCGGCACGTATGTCGATCCGCAGAGCGCCAGGATTCCGCACTTCGGTCTGGGGTATTTCCACCTACCGAAGGACACCGGCCTCCTTCGGGTGCTACAGCAGCCGTTCCTGTTTCGCCGCAGCCTCGACTATCCGGGCCGCGACGACGACGCGATGCTCGGGACTACCGCCGCGCCGCCCCGATTCGCAATGACACGAGCGTGGAGGGATGCGATCCTGGGCGGATCGGCGGGCTGCCTGCTGGTGGCTGCGGTGATGTGGCCTACGCTTCTGGAAATGACGGCGTCGTGGCGCAGCGAGCCGTACCAGTATGCGTGGCTGATCGTGCCGATGCTCGTGTACCTGACCGTGTGGAATCGCCAGTCGCCGCGCCCGCAGATCGCTCCGCAGCCCGATTTCACCGGCGTAGGCGTCGTCGTCGTTGCCGCCGCATGCTGGGGCGCCGCGGCGTTGATGAATATCGATGTCGGTCGGCAATTCGCACTGATCCTGTCACTGCAGGGCATTGCCATATCGACGCTCGGCTGGCGCGCGTATTGGCGCCTCTTCCCGACGCTGGCTTTGCTCTTCCTGATGATTCCGTATGGCGACCTGTTGCAGCCCGCGCTGCGCATGTTGACGCTAAAATCGATCGAGCTTTTCGCCATCGCAGCGAATCTGCCGCACAGCATCGATGGCTTCGTCATCTTCATCGGATCGCATCGCTACATCGTGCTCGATGATTGTTCGGGCCTGTCCTACGTCACGCTGGCCACCTTCCTTGGCTATTGCTTCGGACTGTTGCTGTATCGCTCTTTTTTCCGGATTGCAGCCTTGTCGTTGCTGGGCGCTGTCCTGGGTGTTGCGACCAACGTGCTACGGGTCAATGCGATTGTTCTGATCGACTGGATCCGGGACTCGCAGATGGCCCTCACCGCGCACGGTACGATTCAATGGATCGCCCTGTTCGTCACCTTGGGCCTTCTGTTCTACATCTTGACTCGGCTCAAGGTCGATGCCTCGCCAGCGGCATTCGTTCCCGATGCGCCGGGCGATGCGCCTACGCGAAGGAAACTCGCCCCCGTCGTGGCGGGGCTGTCAGGCTTGCTGATTGCCGGCAGTGCGGCCGCATTACCGGCCAATGCGTCGCAGCCGCCCCGCGGCATGCCGTCCGGCGTGCTTTCAGCGCAAATCGCGGGATGGGCGCGGGCCGACCCGACAGCGTCCTGGGCCCCTGGGGACGATGGCCAAACCGAAGCCATGCGCTTGACCTACCAGCGCGAGGGTCACGACGTCGAAGTGCTCATCATCACGACCTTGTCGCCCACGGCCAAGCTCCCCGAGTCCCGGCTTGCGCCCGGCGACAGGACGATGTGGCGGGAAAAACCTGTCCAAAATGAGGTTGGATGCGCAGGGTCCGATTGTATTGCGCTCCGGCATGCGAGCTGGGAGCGCGATCACGACCCGCAAATGCACCATGTTTATTTTACCTACAGCATCGGCAGCTTCGTCACGAATTCCAGGTTCGCGCTCCGGGCGGCGCATGGTTGGCGCAGATTGACCGGAAACCGGGATAATCCACGCTTGATTGGATTCATTTCTGACGACGCGCTCGATGTCGACGAGCTTGCCGTCGCCTTCCGGGCGGTGCAATCCGCGCTCGCATCGCCGGGCGCTCGGGCGAATTGAGCGCAGTGGACGAGACCTTGGTCGATGGGCCGGGTTTCGGGTTCTAGATTCTTTTCGCGAGCTCTGCGGCCTTGCCGATGTAGGTGGATGGCGTCAGCGACTTGAGACGCGCCTTGGCCTCCGGCGGCAGCGCCAGCGCATCGATGAACGCATGCAGCGTCTCGCGCGTCATGCCCGCCTTGCCCCGGGTCAACGTCTTCAGTTGCTCATACGGGTTATCGATGCCGTAACGCCGCATCACTGTCTGGATCGGTTCGGCCAGCACCTCCCAGTTCGCATCGAGATCGGCGGCGAGGCGCGCCGGATCGGCGGCCAGCCGGGCAAGTCCCTGCCGGCAGGAAACATAGCCCAGCAGTGCGTAGCCGAACGCGACGCCGATATTGCGCATTACCGTCGAGTCGGTCAGGTCGCGCTGCCAACGCGAGATCGGCAGCTTCCCGGCGAGATGGCGCAACAGTGCATTGGCAAGACCGAGATTGCCTTCCGAGTTCTCGAAGTCGATCGGGTTGACCTTGTGCGGCATCGTCGACGACCCGACTTCGCCTTCGCTGACCTTCTGGCGGAAGTAGCCCAGCGACACGTAGCCCCAGACATCGCGATCGAAATCGATCAGGATCGTGTTGGCGCGCGACAGCGCATCGAACATTGCGGCCACGCCGTCATGGGGCTCGATCTGCGTCGTATAAGCATTGAATTCCATGCCGAGCCGCGTCACGACGCGCTGCGCCAATGCCTCCCAATCGACGTCCGGATACGCGGCCAGATGCGCGTTGTAGTTGCCGACGGCGCCGTTGAGTTTGCCCGGCAAGGCAGCGTCGCCGAATTGGCTAACCGCGCGCTCGAGCCGGGAGACGACGTTGGCAATCTCCTTGCCCAGCGTCGTGGGCGTCGCTGCCTGGCCATGCGTGCGAGCGAGCATCGGCAGCGTCGCATGCTCATGCGCGAGCGACCGTAGTTCGGCGACCAGCGCCGTCAGCGCAGGAATCAACACGCTCCGGCGCGCGCCGTCGATCATCCGGCTGTACGCGAGATTGTTGATGTCCTCCGACGTGCACGCGAAATGGATGAATTCGGCAGCGCCAGCTACTTCGGGCACGCCGGCGAAGCGTTCCTTCAGCCAGTATTCGACCGCCTTGACGTCGTGATTGGTGGTGCGCTCGAT
>JBDTXW010000204.1:0-5062 GCA_040005975.1 Betaproteobacteria bacterium
CGCGCTTCGCGCGGGGCCCCTGCTCCGCCCTCCGGCGTCGCCAGCTTCCGCACCATCGCGTGAAACACGCGCACCTCGCCGTCGCTGGCCTTTCCACCTCCGGGGTCGCATCCCCGCGCTTCGCGCGGGGCCCCTGCTCCGCCCTCCGGCGTCCTAGATCTTTGGCAGCGTGACGCCCTTCTGACCCTGGTATTTGCCGCCGCGGTCCTTGTACGAGGTCTCGCAAACCTCGTCGGACTCGAAAAAGATCACCTGCGCGACGCCCTCGTTGGCATAGATCTTCGCCGGCAACGGCGTCGTGTTGGAGAATTCGAGCGTGACGTAGCCCTCCCACTCCGGCTCGAGCGGCGTCACGTTAACGATAATGCCGCAGCGCGCATACGTCGACTTGCCCAAGCAGATCGTGAGCACGTTACGCGGAATGCGGAAATACTCGACAGTGCGGGCAAGTGCGAAAGAGTTCGGCGGAATTATGCAGGATTCGCCGTTGAAGTCGACGAACGATTTGTCGTCGAAATTCTTCGGATCGACGATGGTCGAATTCAGATTGGTGAACAGCTTGAATTCGTTCGAGCAGCGAATGTCGTAGCCGTAGCTCGACGTGCCGTACGACACGATCTTGCGGCCTTCGCACTCGCGCACCTGTCCGGGCTCGAACGGCTCGATCATCCGGTGCTCTTTCGCCATGCGGCGGATCCAGCGGTCGGACTTGATCATCGCGGGCCTGCCGTCGCGCCGGCAATCACGTGTTCTGCACGACGATGTTCGGGAACTTCGCGGAAAAATCCTCGGCCTTCTGCGCGACGAATACCGCGGTCTTGCGCGCGATATCCTTGTAGATCGTCGCAATCGGGCCGTCCGGATCGGCGACCACGGTCGGCCGGCCTGAATCGGCCTGCTCGCGGATATGGATGTCGAGCGGCAGCTGGCCGAGAAAAGGCACGCTGTAGTCGTCGCACATTTTCCTCGCGCCGCCTTCGCCGAAGATCGCTTCCGCGTGACCGCAGTTCGAGCAGATATGCGTCGACATGTTCTCGACGATACCGACGATAGGCACGCCGACCTTGTCGAACATCTTCAGGCCCTTGCGCGCGTCGATCAATGCGATGTCCTGCGGCGTCGTGACGATCACTGCGCCGGTAACCGGCACCTTCTGCGACAACGTCAGCTGGATGTCGCCCGTGCCCGGCGGCAGATCGACGATCAGGTAGTCGAGGTCGCGCCAGTTGGTGTCCTTCAGCAACTGTTCGAGCGCCTGCGTCACCATCGGGCCGCGCCAGACCATCGGTGTATCGGTATCGATCAGAAAGCCGATCGACATCGCCTGTACGCCGTGTGCCTCGAGCGGCTCCAGCGTCTTGCCATCCTTCGATTCCGGCCGGCCGGCAATGCCCAGCATCATCGGCTGCGATGGCCCGTAGATGTCGGCATCGAGCACGCCGACGGTGGCACCTTCGGCAGAGAGCGCCAGCGCCAGGTTGACCGCCGTCGTCGATTTGCCGACGCCGCCCTTGCCACTGGCGACCGCAATGATGTTCTTGACGCCGGGCACGAGCTTGACGCCGCGCTGCACCGCGTGTGAGCCGATGCGGTGGCTGATCGTCACCGCCACCCTGCCGACGCCGGGCAGCGCGGCGAGATGGCGCTGGATCAGCTTTTTCAGCATCTCGTGCTGGCTCTTCGCGGGGTAGCCCAGCACGACGTCGACGGCGATGTCGCCGCCGTTCAGTTGCACCTTGCGGATCGCCTTGTCGGAAACGAAATCGCGGCCGGTGTTGGGGTCGATCAGCGCACGCAGACTGGCGTGTACGTCTGCCTCGGAAATGGCCATCGGGTATTCGTTCGCGCGTGGCGGTCAAAACGTCGAGTTTAGCGAAAAACGCCGGCGCTCGGTACTCAACGCACAGTCGCATTTGCTAGAATGCGTTAATCCCCTGCCGCATCAAAGGTCTTCGCCGCATGCCGCGCCGCACGCTGTTCGTCACCACCGCGCTGCCATACGCCAATGGCCCGTTTCACATCGGGCACATCATGGAATACATCCAGGCCGACATCTGGGTGCGCTTCCAGCGCATGCAGGGTCACGCCGTGCACTTCGTCGGCGCCGACGATGCGCACGGCGCGGCGATCATGCTCGCCGCCGAAGCCGACGGTGTTACGCCGCAGCAATTGATCGCCCGAATCGCCGCGACGCGTCCGAAGATTCTCGGCATCGGCGAATTCGCCGGCAAGGGCTTCCACCTGAGCTTCGATCACTGGCACAGCACCGACTCGCCGGAGAACGTCGAGCTGTCGCAGGACATCTACCGCCGGCTCAAGGCGCGCGGCCTGATCTACTCGAAGTCGGTCGAGCAGTTCTTCGATCCCGTCAAATCGATGTTCCTGCCCGATCGATACATCAAGGGTGAGTGCCCGGTATGCGGCGCCAAGGACCAGTACGGCGACTCGTGCGAGGTCTGCGGCTCGGTCTACGCCCCGACCGATCTGAAGAACCCGTATTCGACTCTGAGCGGCGCGACTCCGGTGCTGAAGTCATCCGATCACTTTTTTTTCCGGCTGTCCGATCCGCAGTGCGTCGCGTTCTTGCGGCAGTGGACGCAAGCCCCCGGCAGATTGCAGCCCGAAGTCGCGAACAAAGCGCTCGAGTGGCTGGCCCAGAAGCCGGGTGGCGACGGCAAGGGCCTCGCCGACTGGGACATTTCCCGCGATGCACCGTACTTCGGCATTCCCATTCCCGATGCACCGGGTAAGTACTTCTACGTCTGGCTCGACGCGCCGGTCGGGTACCTGGCGAGCCTGAAGGCGGATCTTGCGGCCAAGGGCATCGCGCTGGCCGATTTTCTGCGTGGCGAAGGCGTCGAGCAATATCATTTCATCGGCAAGGACATCGTCTATTTTCATACGCTGTTCTGGCCGGCGATGCTCGAATTCGCCGGTCAGCCGTACAAGGTACCGGACAATATTTTCGTGCATGGTTTCATCACGTTCACCGGCGAGAAGATGTCCAAGTCGCGGGGCACCGGCATCAGCCCGGAGCTCTATCTCGACCTGGGGCTCAACCCGGAGTGGCTGCGCTATTACATCGCCGCCAAGCTTAACAACCGGGTCGAGGACCTCGACTTCAATCCCGACGATTTCATCGCGCGGGTCAACAGCGATCTGATCGGCAAATACGTCAACATCGCGAGCCGTGCGGCGCGATTCATCGCGCAGGCGGGCAACAAGCTGGCGGCGACGCCGGGCTTCGACGCACGGCACGGCATCGCGCTGCGCGCTCTGGCCGATCGGATCGCCGAGCTGTATGCGAACCGCGAATTCGGCAAGGCGCTGCGCGAGGTGATGGAGCTGGCCGACCGCACCAACGAATATTTCGATCGCAACAAGCCCTGGGATGCCGCGAAGCAACCCGGCGGCGCCGAGCACGTGCAGCAGATCTGCTCGGAGTGCATCGATGACTTCCGGATTCTGACGACGCTGCTCAAGCCGGTGCTTCCCGGCGTCGCCGCGAGCGCCGAGCTTTTCCTGCAGATTCCATCGCAAGCGTGGAGCGACATCGCGACCGCGCTGCCGGCAGGCCACTCGATCGGCGACTACAAGCACCTGTTGAACCGTATCGATCCGAAGCAGGTCGATGCGCTGCTCGAAGGGCCGAGAGTGACTGCCGCAGCCGCGCCCGTGGCGGCCGCGACGGCCGTGGCGCCGGTCGCGCTGCCAATCAGCATCGATGAGTTTGCCCGGATCGACCTGCGCGTCGCCCGCATCGTCAACGCCGAGCAAATCGACGGCGCCGACAAGCTGCTGAAACTTACGCTCGACGTCGGCGAAGCGCGGCATCGCACGGTATTCGCCGGCATCAAGTCGGCATACAAGCCGCAGGAGCTGATCGGCCGCCTGACGCCGATGGTCGCCAATCTTGCGCCGCGCAAGATGAAGTTCGGTCTATCGGAGGGCATGGTGCTCGCCGCCTCAGGCGACGGGCCGGGGATCTTTCTGCTCGCGCCGGATTCGGGCGCGGCGCCCGGAATGCGCATCAAGTAGCACGATGGTCAAACCAGACTCGCGCCGGACGCAGAGCATCGGCACGTCCCGGCGATGACGAGCGCGCTGCCGCTGATCGTCGCCGCCATTGTCGCGTGGCTGCTGATCGGCGCGCTGGCCCTGGTACCGACGCGTGGTGGCTTTTTCGGCCGTTCGCTGTTCGTTGCCGGCGCAGTCGTCGGACTCGTGATCGCGGCCATCGCGCTGACGGCGATCGGCGGACTCGCCCAGTCGATGGTGCTGCCGCTGGGCCTGCCCGACCTGCCGTTTCACCTGCGGCTCGACGCGCTGTCCGCATTCTTCCTGGTGTTGCTCGGTGCCGCGGCAGCGGGCGTCTCGGTATTCTCGGCCGGCTACTTCCGCGACAGCGACGACACCTCGCCACGCCTGCTCTGTCTGCAGTATCACGTATTCCTCGCGGCGATGGCGCTGGTGCTAGTCGCCGACGATGCCTACATGTTCATGGTGGCGTGGGAGACGATGGCGCTCACGTCGTTCTTCCTGGTGACGACCAACCATGTCGTCCCCGAGATCCGCCGCGCCGGCTTCCTCTACCTGCTGATTGCTCACGTCGGCGCGATGGCCATCCTGCTCTGCTTCGGCGTGTTGCAGGGAGGCGGCGGCGACTACACGTTCGGCTCGATGCGCTCGATCGTGCTGTCCGGCGCGTGGCCTTCGATCGCGTTCCTGCTTGCGCTCGCCGGATTCGGCGCCAAAGCCGGGCTGCTGCCGTTGCACATCTGGCTGCCGGAAGCGCATCCCGCGGCGCCCTCGCCGGTTTCGGCGCTGCTGAGCGCAGTGATGCTGAAGACCGCGATCTACGGAATGTTGCGGGTGACTTTCGATCTGCTCAATACGCAGCTGTGGTGGTGGGGCGTCACAGCGCTGGTGCTCGGCCTGATGACGGCGCTGTTCGGCGTCATCTATGCGACCGTGCAGACCGACATGAAACGGCTGCTCGCGTATTCCTCGATCGAGAACATCGGCATCATCGTCGCCGGCATCGGGCTCACGATCCTGTTCA
>JBDTXW010000205.1:0-5019 GCA_040005975.1 Betaproteobacteria bacterium
GCACGGCGTCGTAGTGAAAGTAGTCGTTGCCGAGCTCGGTGACGTGCACCAGCCCATCGACGTTGAGGCCGTCGAGCGTGACGAACAGGCCGAAGTGCGTGACGCCGCTGACCGTTCCCATGAAGATCTCGCCGACACGGTCCTGCATGAAATAGCATTTGAGCCAGTTTTCGACGTCGCGGGTCGCATCGTCGGCACGCCGCTCGGTTTGTGAGCAGTGCGCACCCAGCTCGACCCAGGTCGCGCCTGACGGCTGATAGCGGACGCCAGCGAGGCAAGCCTTGATGCAGCGATGAATCAGCAGATCGGGATAGCGGCGGATCGGCGAGGTGAAGTGCGTATAGGCGTCGTAGCCCAGGCCGAAGTGACCTGCGTTGTCGGGACTGTAGACCGCCTGCTGCAGCGAGCGCAGCAGCACCGTCTGCAGCAGGTTGAAGTCGGGCCGGCCTTTGATCTGCGCCAGCAGCTTGGCGTAGTCAGCCGGCGTCGGGGACTCCCCGCCGTCGATCGCCAGGCCCGACCCGGCAAGGAATTCCTTCAGCGCGGCGAGCTTTTCCGGCGTCGGCCCTTCGTGCACCCGGTAGAGCGCCGGCTGCTTTTGCTCCAGCAGGTAGCCGGCGGCGCAGACGTTGGCTGCCAGCATGCATTCCTCGATCAGTTTGTGTGCATCGTTGCGCATGACCGGTACGATCGTCTCGATCTTGCCGTGTGTGTCGAACTTGAGCTCGAGCTCGATCGTCTCGAAATCGATCGCGCCGCGGCGAGCGCGCGCCGCGGCGAGCACCTTGTACAGCGCGTACAGGTTTTCGAGCTGCGGCAGCAGCGCAACGCCTTCCTTTGTACGCGCCTTGGGTTGCGACAACCAGTCCCACACCTGGTTATAGGTGAGGCGCGCACGCGAATGCATCACCGCGGGATAGAAACGGTAGCTCTCGATCTCGCCTTCGGCGCTGATCGTCATCTCGCAGGCCATGCACAGGCGGTCGACCGCGGGCTTGAGCGAGCACAGCTCGTTCGACAGCTGCTCGGGCAGCATCGGGATCACGCGCCGCGGAAAATAGACCGACGTGCCGCGATCACGTGCGTCGCTGTCGAGAGAATCGCCATCGTCGACATAGTGGCTGATGTCGGCGATCGAGACGATCAGACGGAACGCCTTGGCGGTGCGCTCGCAATACACCGCGTCGTCGAAGTCGCGCGCGGTTTCGCCGTCGATCGTGACCAGCGGCAGCGCGGTGAGATCGGTGCGGCCCTTGCGGTCGGCCTTTTGCACTTCCTGCGGAAAGCGTGCCGCCTGGCGCTGCGCGGCCGCGGAAAAGCGGTAGGGCAGGTCGTGCTTGCGCAGCGCGATCTCGATCTCCATTCCGGGATCGGCATAATTTCCCAGGACTTCGATCACCTTCGCCAGCGCCTCGCGATGCGCCGACGGCTGTTCGATCACCTCGGCGACGACGACCTGGCCGGGCTTGGCGTTGCCGCGCATGTCCGGCGGAATGAGTATGTCCTGGCTGATGCGCTTGTTTTCCGCGACCAGATACCAGATGCCGCGCTCTTCGTAGACGCGGCCGACCATTTCGCGATTCGCGCGCTCGAGCACGTCGACGATCGCACCTTCCGGCCTGCCGCGTCGATCGACGCCGACCAGTCGCGCCGTCACGCGATCGCCATGCAGCGTCTTGTGCATTTCCTTCGGCGACAGGAACAGGTCCGGGCTGGCGTCGTCAGGAACGAGAAATCCGAATCCGTCCGGGTGACCTTGCACCGCGCCGGTCACGAGGTCGAGCTTGGCGACGACGCAAAGCTGACCTTTGCGATTGGTCATCAGCTGGCCGTCGCGCTCCATCGCCGCGAGCCGACCCGCGAACGCTTCGCGTTCGGCGTCACCGCGCAAGTCGAGCAGCTTCGCCAGCTGCTCGGCCGGCATCGGTACGCCTTGTTCGCGCAGCGCCTGCAGAATCTGCTCACGCTCCGGAATCACGATGTCATCACGCGAGCGGCGCGCGCGGCGCCCGGACGGTGCGGCCGACGGCTGACGCGAGGCCGGCGCTCCGTCGTTGGGAGCCAACATTGCCTTGTTGGTTGCAGTCCCGGCTCCGGCATTGGAAGCGGTAGTGCGGCGTTGCTTTTTTGACAAGGATGTCACACTTTCGTAAAATTATCGGCCAGCCTGACGCACAGCCCAGATGGCGGAATTGGTAGACGCACTAGGTTCAGGTCCTAGCGGTGGCAACACTGTGGAGGTTCGAGTCCTCTTCTGGGCACCATCGTAGCATCCGGCCCGGCCGGACGATGCCGGCAATCATTACCCGCTCGCGCCATCGCGGACCCTGCTTTTTTTTGACCTGCGCCCGGGAGACCTGTTCGATGAGATTCGCCGCGTTTGCCGCCCTGATCGCACTCTGCTTCTGCATCGCGCCGGCCGCCCGTGCCGACGAGGACAAGCTGCCTGCACAGTTGGCGGGCACCGGATCGACGACCCTCGATTCGGGTAAGACGACGACCGCGCCGTGGTCGATCTCGATCACTTCGCAGGATGCCGATGGCAATCTGAAAGGAACGATGAACTGGAACGGACGGACCTGCCAGGTCTCTGCCGTCCCGTTCACCGGCACTTATCGAAACGGCGTGCTGGACATCAGCGCCCCCGCGACCAGCTCGAGGTGCGGCGCGTGGACGATCACGCTGACGCGATCCAGCGGTGAAGCGCTGCTGCTCGAGGGCACGGCAAGAAGCCACGGCACGGACAATCCGTTGGCCGTGAGCCTGCGGCAGCGCTGACCGTCGCGGGGCTCTGTCCGATTCAATAGCGCGCGCTGCCCGGCGATCGCGGAAACGGGATGACGTCACGCACGTTTGCGAGGCCGGTCACGTAAGCGATTGTGCGCTCGAAACCCAGCCCGAACCCCGCGTGCGGCACGGTGCCGTAACGGCGCAGGTCGCGATACCAGGCGTAATGCTCGATGTCCATCCCGGCTGCCGCCATGCGTACGTCGAGGACGTCGAGCCGCTCTTCGCGCTGGCTGCCGCCGATGATCTCTCCGATGCCCGGCGCAAGGACGTCCATCGCCGCGACGGTTCGACCATCGTCGTTCAGGCGCATGTAGAACGCCTTGATCTCCTTCGGGTAGTTGATCAGGATCACCGGGCCGCGAACGTAGCTCTCCGACACGTAGCGCTCGTGCTCGGATTGCAGGTCCATGCCCCACCGCACCGGGAATTCGAACTTCTGCGTCGCCTTTTCGAGGATCTGGATCGCGTCGCCGTAATCCATGCGCACGAATTCGGCGTCTATCATCGCCTGCAGCTTGGCGATGACGCCCTTCTCGATGCGCTCCTCGAAAAAGGCCATGTCGTCGGCGCGCTCGTGGAGCACCGTCCGGAAGACGTGCTTGAGCAGCGCCTCGGCCAGGGTCGCATTGTCGGCCAGATCGGCAAACGCGATCTCGGGCTCGATCATCCAGAATTCCGCCAGATGCCGGCTGGTGTTCGAATTCTCCGCGCGGAACGTCGGACCGAACGTGTAGACCTTGGACAGCGCCATGCAATAGGTCTCGACGTTGAGCTGTCCGGAAACGGTCAGAAAAGCTTCGCGCCCGAAGAAGTCGCCCGCGAAGTCGATGCCGCCCTGCGGCGTCCGGGGCAGGCTCAGGAGGTCCAGGGTCGACACGCGAAAAAGCTCGCCCGCGCCCTCGGCATCCGATGTCGTGATGATCGGTGTGTTGATCCAGATGAAGCCGTTCTGGTCGAAAAAACGATGCACCGCCTGAGCGATCGTGTGGCGAACGCGGCTCACCGCCCCGATCACGTTGGTGCGCGGCCTCAGGTGCGCCACTTCGCGCAGGAATTCGAGCGTGTGCGGCTTGGGCTGAATCGGATACGAGTCCGGGTCTTCGACCCAGCCGACGACCCGGATCGCGGTTGCCTGCATCTCGAACGGCTGTCCTTTGGCGGGCGAGGGCACGATCATTCCGGTCGCCTCCACCGCGCAGCCGGCAGTAAGCCGCGCGACCTCGCTCGCATAATTCTCCAGCGTGTTCGGCGCGACGACCTGGACCGGACGAAACCCCGAGCCGTCGGACAGGTGGACGAACGATATGCCCGCCTTGGAATCGCGCCGCGTGCGCACCCATCCCTGCAGGGTGACCGGGACGTTCGGCGGTGCGCGGCCGGCCAGAATATCGGCACAACTCAATGCATTCATGGATCGGTTCCGACCTGGCCAAGCCGCGCCTTGAGCTCCGCCGGCCGAAGACTGTCGTAGACCTCGAAAGGCTGGTGTATCCACGGACTCTCAGGCAGGTAATCGACGTAGTAATCGGGCTTGAATACCGAGCATCCCTTGTACCAGACCACGGCCGTGCGCATTGCGGTGATGTGCGGAAAGCGTTGCGGCAGCTCCTTGTCGACGGCGGCCAGCGTGTGGCCGGAGTCGACCATGTCGTCGACCAGCAGCACGCGGTCGCCGAGTCGTGGCGCCGTCATCGTCATGTGCTCGGCGATGACCAGCTGGCCACGCAGCGTCCCGCCCTCGGCGGTGTACGAATGCGTCGACAGGATCGCCAGCGGCAGCTCGTAGATCCGCGACAGCACGTCGCCGACGCGCAGTCCGCCGCGCGCGATGCAGATCACCTGGTTGAATGGCCACGCCGATTCGTGCACCTGCAGCGCGAGGCGCTCGATCAGGACGTTGTATTGCTGCCAGCTGATGTGCAGGCTCATCGTTGGCCCGTCTCTCTAGCGGAACGGATGATGCAGCAGGATCGTCTCGTCGCGCTCGGCGCCGGTCGAGACCATCGCGATCGGCACGTCGGTCAATTGCTCGATGCGGCGCAGGTAGGCGCGCGCCTGCGCCGGCAATGCGTCGAAGCTGTCGACCCCGAGCGTGCTTTCCGCCCAGCCAGGCATGTCCTCGTAGACCGGCTTGCATTCGGCGACGGCGTCGGCGCCGATCGGCAGCAGCGGGAGCGGCACGCCGTTGACACGGTAGCCGGTGCATATGCGGATCGAGCTCATGCCGTC
>JBDTXW010000206.1:0-5002 GCA_040005975.1 Betaproteobacteria bacterium
GCAACTGCCACGTGTCGATCCTGCACGCGATCACGATGACCGGCGCGATTCCCGTATTTCTGACCCCGACCCGCAATCACCTGGGCATCATCGGTCCGATCCCGCTGGAGGAATTCCGGCCGGAGAACATCCGCAAGAAGATCGAGGCCAACCCGTTCGCGCGCGCCGCGAAGAACAAGCAGCCGCGAATCCTGACGATCACGCAAAGCACCTACGATGGCGTCGCCTACAACGTCGAGATGCTCAAGGAGACGCTGGGCGACTGGATCGAGACGCTGCATTTCGATGAGGCCTGGCTGCCGCATGCGGCGTTCCACGACTTCTACAAGGACATGCACGCGATCGGCAAGGACCGGCCGCGCAGCAAAAAGGCGATGGTGTTCGCCACGCACTCGACGCACAAGCTGCTGGCCGGGATCTCGCAGGCGTCGCAGATCATCGTGCAGGAATCGCAGACCCGGAAGCTCGATCGGCACATGTTCAACGAGGCCTACCTAATGCACACCTCGACCTCGCCGCAGTACGCGATCATCGCTTCGTGTGACGTTTCCGCGGCGATGATGGAGGCGCCCGGTGGAACCGCGCTGGTCGAGGAATCGATCGCCGAAGCGCTCGACTTCCGCCGCGCGATGCGCAAGGTCGACGACGAGTGGGGCAAGGACTGGTGGTTCAAGGTCTGGGGGCCGGAAAAGCTCAGCGACGAGGGCATGGGCCGGCGCGACGACTGGATGCTCAAGGCGAACGAGAAATGGCACGGCTTCGGCAACCTGGCGCCGGGTTTCAACCTGCTCGACCCGATCAAGGCAACGGTGATCACGCCCGGCCTCGACGTCTCGGGCAAGTTCGCCAAGACCGGCATCCCGGCCTCGATCGTGACCCGGTACCTGGCCGAGCACGGCGTCATCGTCGAGAAGACCGGCCTTTATTCGTTCTTCATCATGTTCACCATCGGCATCACCAAGGGTCGATGGAACACGCTGGTCACCGCGCTGCAGCAGTTCAAGGACGACTACGACAAGAACCAGCCGATGTGGAAGATCCTTCCCGAGTTCTGCATCAAGCAGCCGTCGTACGAGCAGGTCGGCCTGCGCGACCTGTGCCGGCAGATCCATGACATGTACAAGTCCAATGACGTTGCGCGTGTGACGACCGAGATGTATCTGTCCGACATGGAACCGGCGATGAAGCCGTCCGATGCGTTCTCGTGCATGGCGCATCGCGAGATCGACCGCGTCGAGATCGACCAGCTCGAAGGGCGCGTCACCAGCGTGCTGCTGACGCCGTATCCGCCGGGCATCCCGCTGCTGATTCCCGGCGAGCGCTTCAACCGTACGATCGTGCAGTTCCTGCAGTTCGCCCGCAACTTCAACCAGCAGTTCCCCGGATTCGACACCGACATCCACGGCCTGGTGGAGACGAGCGAGCAGGGCAAGCTCCGCTACTTCGTCGACTGCGTACGGCCGAAGTAGGCTGTCCGGATTCAGCCGCCCTGCCGCGGACGCCCGTCCGGCAGGTACGTCTGGCACTCGATGAATATGCGCGCGGTGCTGGCCTGGCAGATTGCGGAATCCAGGCGCGCATAGATGCCGCGAATCGCCTCGTCCTTGGTGGCGAAGATCCGGTCGCGACCGATGCGATCGACCAGCCCGGAGCGCTCCAGCACGTCGACGACGGCGGGTTTCAGATTGCACAGGTAGAGGGTGCCGCCGGCCGCCCTCTGCGCGGCAGCCTCCTGTGCGAGCAGCTCGGCGCCGGCGACGTCGATGAAGTTGATGCCGCTACCGATCAACAGCACGTGCGGGCGCGCCGAGCGAGCGGCGCGCAACGCCTCGAGCTCGTCCTTCACATGGTCGACCGCGCCGAAGAACAGCGAGCCGTCGACACGCAGCAGCGCAAGCTGCGGGCATTCGGGCAGGCGGCCGGGCGATCCGCTGGCCGTGACCGGAATGAAGCGCCGCTGCGGCGATGCCGGATCCGGCGCGACCGCATGGATCGCCGGGTGTGTCGTCCGGTTGAGGTAGGCGAACACCGAGCAAAGCACGCCGACCAGGATCGCAAATTCCAGTTGCACGAACAGCGTCGCCAGAAAGGTGACCGCCAGCACCAGCGCTTCGCTGCGGCCGACGCGCACGATCTCGCGGACACGGTCGAGGTCGATCAATCCCCACGCGACGATGAAAAGCAGCGCCGCCACCGCGGCCAGCGGCAGGTAAGCCGCGAGCGGAGCAATCAGCAGCAGCACCAGCAGCAGGAAGAGCGCGGAGAACAGCGCCGCCATCGGGGTTTTCGCGCCGGCCTCGTAGTTCGCGCCGGTCCGGTTGAACGAACCCGAGGTCGGATAGCTCGAGCTGAATGCGCCGGCGATGTTCGCCAGCCCCTGCCCGATGAATTCCTGATTGCCGTCGATGCGCTGGCCCGAGCGCGCCGCGACGGCGCGCCCGCTCGCCACGGCTTCGGTCAGGCCGACCACCGTCAGCGCGAAGGCGATCGGCGCGAGCATGCGCCAGGTGTCGCCGGAAAAATCCGGCAGCGATGGCTGCGGGAGCGCCGAGGGCAGCGGGCCGATCGTCGGCACGTGCGCGATGCCCGCGTGCGCCAGCGCGTAAGCGAAGACGCTGCCGGCGATCATTCCCGCCAGCATGTAGGGAATGCGCGGCAGCGCTCGCCGGACCGCAAGCGCCGCGACCAGCGTCACCGCGCCTACTGCCGTTGTCCACCGGTCGATCTCGCCCGCCTGGCGCGCGAACGACGCCAGCGCATGGGTGAAGCTCGCCGGATGCGCGGCCGGCACGCCAAAAAAGTTTGCCAGTTGCCCGACGATGACCAGGAGTCCCACGCCCGCGGTGAAGCCGATGATGACGGTCGTCGATATGAAGTTCACCAGCGCGCCCAACCGGGCGAATCCCAGTGCGAGCTTGATCAGGCCGATCATCAGGCCGAGTGTCAGCGCGAGGCGCAGATACTCGGGAGAAAACGGCAGCGCCAGCGCGCTCAGCGAGGCTGAAACCATCAGCGAGGTCGCGTTGGTCGGCCCGGACACCAGGTGCCACGACGATCCCCACAGCGCGCCGACGACTGCGGGCAACATCGCGCCGTACAGACCGTATTCCGGCGGCAGGCCGGCGAGCGTGGCGAATGCCACGGCCTGGGGAAGCACGATCAGCGACCCGAGCAGCCCGGCCGCCAGATCGGCGCGCAAAGTCGCGGCGGTGACGCGATGCCGCCAGCGCAGAAACGGAAAGAGCCTCAGCGTGAGCGGAGGCATCGGGGACAGAAGCTTGGCTGCACGGCCGCCATCATGCAGCCGGTGCCAAGCTCGCGCAACGAGGGCGCGAGCGCGATCGACCTACGCGGCGACGGTAACGCCGGCCAGTGCGGGCCCCGCGGGCGCGCTCTGCGCCTGCGCTGCGGCGACCAGCGAGGCGAGCACGCAGGCGGCCATGCGCACCTCCATCGTGTCGTTGCGGCCGCCGAGAACGACTGGAACCTTCGCGCCGAGCACGATGCCGGCCGCGAGCGCGCCGGACATCGCGGTCAGCGTTCGCACCATCAGCGAGCCGGCGTCGATGCCGGGAACGATCAGGACGTCGGCGTGGCCGGCGACCGGTCCGTCGACGCCATTGGCGCGCGCCGCCTCGGACGAGAGCGCACTGTCCGCGGTCAGCGGACCGGCGACTGTGCCGCCGTTGATCAGGCCTTGCGCCGACATTTTCGCCAGCGCCGCGGCGTCGCCGGTGGCCGGCAGCGCCGGCGTCACACCCTCGACCGCCGCAAGCACCGCGACCTGCGGGTTCGCTATGCCCAGTGCGTGCGCGAGGTCGATGGCGTTCTGCACGATCTCCCGCTTGGCGGCGAGGTTCGGCGCGATGTTGAGCACCGCATCGGACAGCAGGAATGGCCGAATGAAGCCTGCGACGTCGAGGAAGAATGCGTGTGTCAGGCGGCGCTCGCTGCGCAGCCCCGCATCCGGGGCGGCAACCGCGCGCATCAGGTCATCGGGATAGAGGCTGCCCTTGATCAGCGCCCGCACCGCGCCATCGCGTGCCAGCACGACGGCGCGCCGCGCCGCCTCGGCCGGGTCATCCGGCGTATCGACCAGCTCGATGCGCGAAATTTCCAGTCCGGCATGCGCGGCTGCCTCGGCGATCCGCGCCTCGGGTCCGACCAGCACGGGCGCCAGATAGCCGGCAAACTGACCGGTAAGGGCGACCTGGATCGAATCGCGGTCGCAGGGATAGACGATCGCCGTCGGCAGCGCCGGCAAAGTGCGGACGCGTTCGACCAACCGCTGGAAGTGCGGACGGGTAGCCATGAGGCGAGGGTGGCAAAGGGGGCGGGGCCTGTCAACCCTTTCCGATGACCGGCATTCGGCGGGTGGCAGCCGTCACACCTCGGCCTCCTTTAGCGAATTGCGCGACCTTCCGCAACGCGTGTCGGCCTCCGAAGGTGTTCGCGGCCGTGCGCATCCCCATGCTGCGCATGGGCCCCCTGCTTCCTGCTCACACCTTCCCCTTCCATGGGACGACCACCCGCTCAACCTGGCGCATCAGCAGGTCGAACAGGTAGGCAACGGCGCCGATGACGACGATGCCCATGATGACGATGTCGGTGCGCAGGAAATTCGAAGCGTTCAACACCATCTGGCCGAGCCCGTAAGTCGCCGCGACCATTTCCGCGGCGACCAGCGTCGTCCAGCCGAAGCCGATCGAGATGCGCATCGCGGTCAGGATCTCGGGCATCGCCGCCGGAATCACGACGTGCGCGATCACCTGCCACTTCGATGCGCCCATCGAATAGGCGGCATGGATCTGCTCCTGCGACACTGAGCGCACGCCCGCGCGCGCACTCATCGCCAGCGGGGCGAAGCAGGCCAGATAGATCAGCAGCACCTTGGACAGCTCGTCGATGCCGAACCAGATGATGATCAGCGGCAGGTAGGCGAGCGGTGGCAGCGGGCGATAGAACTCGATCGGCGGATCGAAAATGCCGCGCGCGATGCGCG
>JBDTXW010000207.1:0-5000 GCA_040005975.1 Betaproteobacteria bacterium
ACCTTGTCCATCAGTTCCTGTCCGATCGGGCCGTCGATCACCTTCTGCATGTGCGCCGTGCTGCGGAACAAGTACGGCATATTGAAGACGTTGAGCTCATCGATGACCGGACCCAGCGCACCGACGCTGACGCGCGCGAACTGGATCGCACCGACCTGCGCCTGCTCGATCGCCTCTTTTTCGCCGCCAAGCTGCATCGAGGCGTACATCTGGATGCTGAGCCGTCCGTTGGTAGCTTTCTCGAGCTTCTTCCCCATGTTCTGCACCGCCTCGACCGTCGGATATCCCAACGGATGGACGTCCGACGCCTTCATCACCAGCTTTTGCTGCGCCGATGCGGGCCCTGCCGGCAACAAGCCGGCCAACACAAGCACCGCGGCCGCGACGCCGGCCCGTAACGCGTTTCGCCAAGCTTTCATCTCTCCTCCTGCGTGGTTGGACTTAAACCGCCATGCCGAACGGCGAACCGCAGCCGCCGCCCCAAATTACGTCGGTGCGCGAGGCAATCACCATCGGAGCATTCATATCAGAAAATCCTCCTTGCCGTGAATGTCCTCGTAGAAAAAATCGGGATTCATGCGCCGGATGTCTTCCATGCTGATCTGCAGCCCGTCGAGATGTCCTTGCATCGCCGCTGCAGCCCGATCGGCATCGTGCCGCTCGATCGCGGCGACGACGGCCGCGTGCTCGCGGATGACCCGCGCCATGCGGCCGGGCTGCGGAAGGGTGAGCAGTCGATAGCGGTCAATCTGCGTTTTCACGCCCTGTACCAGAGACCATATGCCCGGATAACCGCCGGTGGCGGCGACGGCAGCGTGGAACGCCTCGTCGGCACGGTGGAATGCCGCGCGGTCACCCGCAACCTCGGCTTCACGCTGTCGTTCGAGAATAGCCCGGAGGGTGGTGACATGACTGCGTCGCGCGTGCAAGGCGGCCGCGCGCGTCGTAACCTGCTCGAGCGCCTTGCGCACGATGATGGCTTCGGGCAGCGCACTCAGCGGAATACGGGCGACGAATGTGCCGGACTTGGCGACCGTGTCGACCAGACCCTCGGCGCCGAGCCGAAGCAAGGCTTCGCGCACCGGCGTTCGGCTGACTTTCTGCGCCTGCGCGATGTCTTTTTCTACGATCGGCTCGCCGGGCTTCCGCGTGAGCCAGATGATTTCATGGCGCAGCATGCGGTAAATCGTCGCTGCTGCGCTCTCGGTTCGACCGGCCTCCATCGTGCGGCGCGCCGGGACAGGATGGCGTCCCCGGACAGGGCGCTTGGCCAGTCTTGACCCGACGTCGCGATCGGCCACGGATCCGGCCCTAGCATCGGCATGCTTGCATGGGGCTAGTATATCTAATATATTAGGTCCGGCAAGCACAACGTACTGGCGCGGGATGCGCAAGGCGTGAGACATTCGATCGGCGCAACAGCCGATCGGGAATTCCACCGATGAATCCAGCAAAATCGTTTGACTATCGGGCGCTGTTCGACCTGTCGGACCGGGTCGCGCTCGTCGTCGGCGGCGGCTCCGGCATCGGGCAGGCTGGCGCCGAAGGCCTCGCCGCCCACGGCGCCCATGTCGTCGTGGCCGACATCGCCGGCGACGACGCGAAGGGAGTCGCCGCACGCATCCAGTCGGGCGGTGGCCGGGCAAGCGCCTTGTCGATCGACGTGCGCGATACCGCGGCCGTCGAACGCATGGTCGACGGCGTGCTGCGCGACCATGGGCGCCTCGATGTCCTGCTGACGACGCCGGCGATCAATCTGCGCAAGCGCCTGCTCGATTACACCGACGAGGAATTCGACCGCGTGGTCGAGCTCAATTTGAAGGGCACGTTTCGCGTCGCGCGCGCCTGCGCCCGCGCGATGGCGGAGCGCAAGCGTGGAAGCATCATCCTGATGGCATCGATCCGGGCCGTCAGCGTCGAGCCCGGCCAGAGCATCTACGCGTCGACCAAGGCCGGCATCGCGCAAATGGCACGCGGTCTGGCGGTCGAGCTGGGGCCGGCAGGCGTAAGAGTCAATGCGCTGGCGCCGGGCATCGTCGCGACGCCCTTGACTCGGCCGATCGTGTCCGATCCGGCGTGGAACCGGGCCTACGCCAGCCGCTGCGCGCTGGGCCGCTGGGCGGAGCCCGAGGAGATGGCCGGTCCGATCGTCTTTCTCGCTTCGGACGCCAGCAGCTATCTGACCGGCACGATCATTTTCGCCGACGCCGGCTGGACCGCGATCGATGGCCGCTTCGAGCCTCGCCTCAATGCCTGAAGGCCGCCGTGCTGCGCTAGATCCGGAATGAAGACAGGGTTTCCGGAGCGAACAGCTCCTCGGGCTGCAACCGGCGCTGCGACAGGCCCTGCTCATTATGATAGCGCAGGAACGTGTCGAGGACGTGCCGGTTCGGCTCGAAGCCGTACGGCCACCAGTCCTCGCCCATGTCGCGCTGTACCTCCTCGACGTGCGCGACCTGCCAGGGAAGCATCGTCGTCAATGCGGACGTCGTGTACAGATTCTCGTAAACCCGCTGCTTCGCCTTCACGAACGCCTTATACAGTGACTGCGCAATCCACGGATTGGCACGATAGACATCGCGGCGGAGCACGATCGTGTGCATGATCGGGAAAATCTTCGTCTTCCGGTAGTAGGCCCGCTCGACCTCGACGTAGTTCTCGAACAGGCGCCTGACGGTGCCGGGGCGACTGCGAAAGGTCGACGGGATACGCGCGGCATGCAGCGCATCGATCTCGCCGTAGGCGAGCATCGCCGCCAGCGTCTGCCCTGCGCCGATTCGCGTGACCCTGAATTTTGCCGGCAGATCGAGCTTGAGTTTTTCTTCTCTTCCCGGCTCTTCCTCGCCGCCGGTACAGTAATCGACGCTGGCCGGATCGACGCCGTACTCGTCCTGCAGAATGCCGCGGATCCATACCGGCGCGGTCATCTGGAATTCCGGCGTGCCGACCCGCTTGCCGACCAGGTCGCGCGGCTCGCGTATGGCACTCTTTTCGGATACGAAGATGCACGACTGCCGAAAAAAGCGCGAGGGAAAGACCGGGATCGCGACGAACGGCGGCGAATCGCGCGCGGCCGACACCGCATATGAGGACAGCGACATTTCGGCGACGTCGAACTCGCGGTTTCGCAGCATGCGAAAGAACGTCTCTTCGACATGCTGGTCGAGATAGTTGAGGTCGATCCCCTCGGCCTGCACGCTGCCGTCGGCTAGCGCGTGCGTGCGATCGTAATCCCAGCACGCCAGGGAAAGCCGCAATCGGGTCATCTGATTTCCGTTGAGTGAAGAATCCGCAAGCGCGGGGCGCGGCGGCGCTACGCCCTGTTAGCTTTGCCTTTGCCGCGTCCGCGCCGGGCGCGTGCCTGCGCCCCTGGCCGTGGCGGGTCCGCGTCCGCGCCGGCTTCGTCTCGCGCGAGCCTTTCGATCACAGCGAGGAGCGTGCGCCGCGTCGTGGCGACGTCGCGCGCCGGTACGCCGCGCACGGCGATTCTGTTCACGTCCTCCGCCAGAGGTACCAATTCGCGCTCGAGCGCCCGCCCCCTCGCGGTGAGAAAAATATGGATCTTCCGTCGGTTGCCGCCAAGCTGTCGCCGCGCAATGTAGCCACGACGCTCCATCGCTTTCAGCGCGCCAAACGTCGTGGGCTCCATGACGCCGACCTCGCGGCTCAATTCGCGCTGCGTCAAGCCATCGGACACCCAGAGTATGCGCAGGAATGCCCAATGGCCGAACGGCACGTCGAACTCGGCCAGGCGCCGTTGCAGCGCCCGAACCAGGGCTCGCGTCGCGTTCCGGACCAGGTGCGCGAATCGATCGCTGCTCACGATGGCGGGCCGACTTGATGAACGAGCACGACGTCGCGCTGCTCGCGCGCGGATTGCAGCATCGCGAGGCACACTTCCAGCGTGGCCAGCGCCCACGGCCCGCCGTGCACTGGCGTGCGCCCATCGACGATCGCAGCGTAGAGCTCGTCGATCACTTCGGCGCGCGGCACGCGCGGCTGTGGCAATGGCTCGAGCCGCATCTGCTCGTCCTCATAGACCATCACACCGTTCGGCATTGGGCGCAGGTCGCCGCGCTCGCAACAGACCAGCACCAGGCCGAAATGCTGGTGCCAACTTGCCGCGGACGAAGGGGCGGCCGCGGCGCGCTCGGCATAACCGGCGCCGCCGTAGTTGCGTGCATTCTTCAACGCCTCCTCCGCATCCGGATCCGCGGTCCTGCTGAGCGTCCGGCGCGCGGCGCCATAATCGCGCGCCGGCTTGACGCCACCCATTTCACCAATGCCGCCACAGAGTTCGTCTCCATCGAAATGGGCATAGCCGCTGTACACCAGCGACGCATAGCTTCCGTCCTCGAACACCAGCAGCGCGGCGTAGGCGCCTTCCGTCGCGCGCGCGGGGTCCCAGGCGCCGGTCTGGGCGCGAACGCTGTGAGCGCGCCCGCCACCGAGCAGGCGCACGATGTCGATCTGATGCGCGCCTTGGCTGAAGACGGCGCCGCCGCCGCGTGCCGTGATCAGTTCTTCCGGACGGCGCGGCCGGTACAGGTAGTCGGTGTGGTACTGCGCATTGATCATGCGCACGGCGCCCAATGCCCCGCTGGCAATGATCTCGCGCGCGCGCCGGATCGGCGCGTCGAAGCTGTGGCTGTGGCCGACGATCAGGCGGACGCCGGCGCGTTCCGTTGCATCGATCATGCGGCGGCATTCGTCGAGGCTGATCGCCATCGGTTTTTCGACCAGCACGTGCTTCCCGTGCACCGCCGCGGCCTCGACATGCTCGGCGTGGAACTGGTGCGGCGTGGCGACGTACACGACGTCGACGTCATCGTCGGCACACAAGGCTTCGACCGATGCGTAGGCGCGTGCGCCGAATTCCCCGGCAAAGCGGCGCGTCGCCTCCGGCCGGGAATCGGCGCCCGCGACGAGCCGCACGCGCGGGTCCGCCGTCAGCGTCGGCAGCATCAGCGTGAATGCGCGTCCGAGTCCGGCCACGCCCA
>JBDTXW010000208.1:0-4976 GCA_040005975.1 Betaproteobacteria bacterium
TGAATCGCAATAGCCGGTGGAAGGGACCATTTCCCTGCGCTAGTGCCATGCTCGCCGATTGCGATGCCGGAGGAAATGTGACGCGAGGCCCGATCGACACGTCTCTGATCCCGAAATCCGATTCCGCGGGTCCGGGCCGCGATCCCGTCGCCGGGCAGACCAGTGTGGAGGAGACGGTGGCCGGCCAGCCTCAGCGGTCAACCCCTGGCCATGTCTTTTCGCGAATGGGCCGCAATGCTGGCTGGCTGCTCGGCGGCCGTGGTTTTGCCGGTGTGGTCAGCCTCGTTTACCTCGCGCTCGCCGCGCGGACGCTTGGAGTGTCCGGGTTCGGAATGTTCAGCATGATCATCGCTTACGGCGGAGCGTTCGCTAGCTTTATCGAATTTTCCTCATGGAAAGCGGTACTCCGCTTCGGCTCGACGCATCTCGCTGAACAACAACCGGATCGGCTCGCCCGGCTGCTCGGCTATATCGCCACAGTCGATTTGTCAGGCGCGGTGCTTGGCGCGGTGCTGGCAGCGCTCGGCGTCGCGATTGCCGCGCCACTCTTTGGCTGGGACATCGAGCAGCAGCACGGGGCGGTTCTATTTGCCGCTGTGTTGCTGCTTTCGACCGGTGGCACCGCAACCGGCATGCTTCGTCTCTATAATCGCTTCGACCTGTTGACCTACGCCGAGTCCATTGGGCCGAGCGCGCGCTTGATCGGCGCACTGATTGCCTGGGGCCTTGGTTTGGGGGTCTACGCCATGTTGGCGGTGTGGGCGCTTGCCGCGTTTGCCGAGACCGGCGCTGGATGGATCGCCGCTTTCTCCGTCCGCGGGACGCGCCTCGTCGTCGGTCGAAAGGCCTTTGCGCTGGCTGCCAAAGAGAACCCGCGTCTCTGGCGATTCATGGTGCACAACAGTTTCTCGGGTTCACTTGGCCTCCTGTGGGAGCAGGCCGGGACACTCGCGGTTGGCGCCCACGGCGGCCCGGCGGCGGCCGGTGCGTTTCGCATCGCCAGCAAGTTGGCGGGGGCGCTCGCCAAGCCGGCGGAGACGGTCACCCGGGTCTTATATCCGGAACTCGCCCGGCTCGCCGCGAGCAACGACCGCGGGACGCTGGCGCGGGTGTCGTGGCGGACGACATGGATCGCGTCTCTGCTGGCGGTGATCATGGTGATCCTGGCGTGGTTCGGCGGACCAACCCTGCTGCGTGTCATTTCCGGCAAGGAATTTGCCTTTGCCCAGCCCTACCTGGTGTTGTTGTCGATCGCCGCGGCAATCGATCTGTCCGGACTCGCGCTGGAGCCTATCCTCAATGCCCACGGATATTCGGGCCAAATTCTCGCCGCCCGCGTCCTGGGCGCGATCGCCTACGTTCTGGCTCTCGTACTTTTGTTGGGACAAATCGGGACGGCCGGTGCCGCCGTTGCGGCGATCGTCAGTTCGATTGTTATCCGCGGCACGCTGCTGTTGTCGGCAAGGCGAATGATGCGCAGCGAGGCAGGATAGTTATCGCGCCTGATAAAGTCATGACCGAACGCCGCCTATCCATGAATTGCGACCTCTGATATCGGCCGAGCCCGCGAACGGCCGCCGTTGCTGGGCGCTCCGAAACGCAGTGAAGGTTGCGCCTCCTATGTGTGGAATTGCCGGGTGGTACAGGCGAAACGGCGGGACCGTCAGCGCGGCTGTCGTCACCGCCCAATGCGATGCTATCCGCCACCGCGGGCCGGACGATTCCGGCGTGTTCATCGATGGCGACTTTGGCTTCGGCATGCGGCGCCTCAGCATTCTCGACGTCGCGGGTGGTCATCAGCCGATGGACAGCGCCGATGGCCGACTGTCGATCGTGTTCAATGGCGAGATTTTTAATCACCTCGAGCTACGCGCTCAGCTGGCCGGCTACCCGTTTTCGAGCCACAGCGATACCGAGACAATCATCGCGGCCTTCGCCAAATGGGGCAACGATGCCTGGGCCAAGCTCGAAGGCATGTTCGCGGTCGCCATCTGGGACCGGCAACAACGATCGCTCACCTTGGCCAGAGATCCCGTCGGCATCAAACCCCTCTATATCTCAGAACAACGAGGCGGCATTTCGTTTGCGTCTGAACTCAAGGCGTTAAGGCTCCTGCCTGATCACGACTTCACCGTTGATGATCGCGCGGTCAATGATTTCTTCTCGTTCGGGCATGTGCGCCGGCCGCGCTCCATATTTAGGGAGGTGGCCACCCTCGACCCCGGGCATTTTCTGAGCGTCGACGCCAGCGGCGCGAGACAAGAGCGGGCCTATTGGCGGCCACGGTTTCGCGTCGGCGACACGCATTCTGTGGACCAATGGACCGAGCAGATGCGGTCGAAGTTACGCACAACCGTGTCGCGCCACATGCAGTCGGATGTGCCGGTCGGGGCGTTCCTCTCGGGCGGCATCGATTCCTCAGCGGTTCTCGCGGCGATGAGACATGCGACCGACGATCCCATCAAGGCCTTCACAATCGGCCATCCCGGCGATCGGATCGACGAGACGGATGCGGCTAGCGCCATCGCGCGTCACCTCGGATGCGAACACATCGCCTTGGCGCTTGACCTCAATGATTCAATCGAATCGCTGCCCCAAATCCAGCAATGCTACGATGAACCATTTGCCGACATGGCCGCGATCCCCACCTGGATCGTTTCCAAACTGGCCGCGGAACATGTCAAAGTCGTGCTCTGCGGCGAAGGTGGCGATGAGCTGTTTGCCGGCTACAAACGGCACCGCAACGCCAAGTTGATCGAGCGCTACCGGCCGGCGATCGACGTCCTCAACCCGCTGACGGCGTTGTTCGATCGCCTTCCGGTCGCGGCCTCTCCGCGGCTCAACTTTCTTCGCCAGCACGCGCAGCGCTTCGCGGAGTTCATTCGCTTGCCCGATGGCTTTCAACAATTCTTTGCCGCCACCCAGATCAGCCGAACGGCAGTGCGCAAGCAGCTCTATGAGCCCGCATTTTGGGCGCGGCACGAGAGCGAGAGTTCGTTCGCCAGTCTTGAAAGAGAATATTTTCCGGAAAATATCGCGCGATCGGCGTCGGCGCTCGAACAATTCTTGTTCGCCGACCTGACTCTCAACATGCCCTCGGCCATGCTGACGCGCCTTGATCGTGCAAGCATGGCCCACTCGCTGGAAGCCCGCGTCCCGTTCCTGTCGCACAAGATGGTCGACTGGGCGCTGACCATCCCTGCCGATCTCAAGCTTCGAGGCGCCACCGGCAAGCTCATCCTGCGCAACGCGATTGCCCCGTGGCTTCCACCGGGCATTATCGGCAGACCGAAGCAGGGCTTTCAGATTCCCATGGCGAGCTGGCTGCGGGGAAAGTTCCAAGACTTCGCGCGGACCGCATGGCATGACAGCGGCGCCAGCGAAGCCGGCTATCTCAATCCTGCGGCGATCGATCGGCTATTCTCCGAACATCAACGAGGCGCGGCCGATCACAGCAGAATTCTGTATGCGATCACCATCTTCGCGCTGTGGTGGCCGACCTCGCACGCACTGAACGCCAGTTCCGCTAATGCCGCCTGAGCCTGCTGTTGCTTCAGGATTGCGGGTCAGCCTTGTCTTGCACAAGTTCAGCCGGGGCGGGAGCGATCGTGTCGCTGCCTATCTTGCCCGCGGTTTCGCCACCATTGGCATCGATGTCGAGCTGGTCGTCCTGTGCCGAGGCGGAGAAGTCGAGGCCATCCTCACCGAGCTCGTCGGCAGTGACATCCCGATCCATTACCTCGGGCGTGCCGGCAAATCGCGCGGGTGGGACCTGATCCGTTCACTCCCCCGCTTGATCCAACATCTAAGACGCAAATCACCGGACGTAATTATCTCGACCGCCAACAACACGTCGCTGGTGACCGCCATTGGTATGCGTCTGGCGGGATTGCGTAACGCAACTCTGATATTGAAGACGACCAATCCGATTGCGACGTCGCGTCATACGGGCTTGGTCCGCTTGGTGAGGCTCTGGAGTTACCGCCTGATCTTTCGCTGGACGACGGCGATGTGGACGCTCAGCGCCGAGGAAAGCGAGCAAATGCGCCGCGAGTTTCCCGGCTTTGCCCGAATATTTCGACATGTCGACAATCCGTATGTGACGCCGGCGATGCTCGCCCCATCCTCGGCGCCGCCCGCGACAGCACCGCGCGGGAAGGTGATCAGCATCGCCCGACTGACCGCGCAGAAGCGGCTCGACCGCCTGATCCAAGGCTTTGCCCAGGTATCTCAGCCCAACACCCAGTTGTTGATCCTGGGCGAGGGCGAGGAGCGCGCTGCCTTGAGCGAGCTCATCGATCGATTGGGGCTGCGGGAGCGAGTAGCCATGCCGGGCTACGCCAAGGACGTGGCCGAAGCGCTCCGGGCCAGCGATCTGTTCGTCCTCACATCAGATTATGAGGGTCTTCCAGCGGTGGTGCTTGAAGCGATTGCCGCGAACTGCCCGGTGATATGCACGAACTGCTTTCCTTCGGCCCAATCACTGCTTGGCGCTGCGGAAGGATGCGCGCTCACGGCGCCTGATCCGACCAGCATTGCGCAGCAGATCGATGCTGCCCTCGCGCTTCCAAGACCAACGTCACTGAAGGCCCTGGCGGAACGTTATTCGATCGAAAACGGGGTCGCGAGCCACGTCGAAGCGTTGTTGGCGGCCGTACAAAACCGAGCATCAGTCGTCCCGGTTACAGCAAGCAGCCTGAACTAACGTTCGCTTGCGGGTGATCGGTTGGCGGGCTGTGACGACCGGAATTGGCGCGTTTCGGACATTCGAGCACATTTCATTCGACTTCGTTCTGGAACGGAGCATTGGTGGTTCTCGTGAGTCGCCGACGAGCGTCGCGACTGAGCCCGGTCAGGTTGACTAACGGGGCTCTGGGTGGTGGGAGCGGCGCGGTGCTGCTCCTTATCAGGAGACCACCCATGACCGGCACGCATAAGAAGCCCCAGCAGACGAACGTGGCCGTTTCGTCGAAGCG
>JBDTXW010000209.1:0-4965 GCA_040005975.1 Betaproteobacteria bacterium
GAGCTCGTCGAGCGTGTAGCCGACGGCGAGCTTGGCGGCGATCTTGGCGATCGGGAAGCCGGTCGCTTTCGATGCCAGCGCCGAGCTGCGCGATACGCGAGGATTCATCTCGATGACGATCATGCGCCCGTCGTCGGGATTGATCGCGAACTGGACGTTCGATCCCCCAGTGTCGACGCCGATCTCGCGCAGCACCGCGATCGAGGCGTTGCGCATGATCTGGTATTCCTTGTCGGTCAGCGTCTGTGCCGGAGCGACGGTAATCGAGTCCCCGGTGTGCACGCCCATCGGGTCGACGTTCTCGATCGAGCAGACGATAATGCAGTTGTCTTTGCGGTCGCGTACCACCTCCATCTCGAACTCTTTCCAGCCGAGCAGCGATTCCTCGATCAGCAGCTCGCGCGTCGGCGAAGAATCGAGGCCACGCTTGCACATTTCGACGAATTCATCCTTGTTGTAGGCGATGCCGCCGCCGGTGCCGCCGAGCGTGAACGACGGGCGTATCACCGCCGGAAAGCCGATGTCGGCCTGGACTTCCAGCGCCTGCTCGAGATCGTGCGCAATGCCGGAGCGCGCCGAGGCGAGTCCGATGCGCGTCATCGCGGCCTTGAATTTCTCGCGGTCCTCGGCCTTGTCGATGGCCTTCTTGGTCGCGCCGATCAGCTCGACGTCAAACCGGGTCAGGATGCCCTCGCGCGCGAGGTCGAGTGCGCAGTTCAGCGCAGTCTGGCCGCCCATCGTCGGCAGCAGGGCGTCGGGTCGCTCCTTTTCGATGATCTTGGCAACCATCGACCAAGTGATCGGCTCGATATAGGTCGCGTCGGCCATGTCCGGATCCGTCATGATCGTCGCCGGATTCGAGTTGACCAAGATCACCCGGTAGCCTTCTTCGCGCAGCGCCTTGCACGCCTGCGCGCCGGAATAGTCGAATTCACAGGCCTGACCGATGATGATCGGACCGGCGCCGATGATCAGGATCGATTCGATGTCGGTGCGCTTGGGCATCGTGGCCTCAAGCGAGCGCGCGACGGAATAAGGCCGGCATCGCGCCCCTCATGCGCTGACTGCCTTGACGGCGTGCCGTTCCATCATCCGCGTGAAACGGTCGAACAGAAACGCGAGATCGTGCGGGCCGGGGCTTCCTTCCGGATGGCCCTGGAACCCGAACGCCGGCTTGTCGGACAATTCGATGCCCTGGAGGCTGCCGTCGAACAGCGACACGTGCGTCACGCGTACGTTGCGCGGCAGCGTCGCCGCGTCGACGGCGAAGCCGTGATTCTGGCTGGTGATCAACACCTGCCCGGTGTCCTTGTCCAGCACCGGGTGGTTGGCGCCGTGGTGGCCGAACTTCATCTTGATCGTCCTCGCGCCGCAGGCAAGCCCGAGCAGCTGGTAGCCGAGGCAAATGCCGAACGTCGGCACGCCCACGGCGAGGAATTCGCGTATCGCCTCGATCGCATAGGTACACGGCTCCGGATCTCCGGGCCCGTTCGACAGGAAGATGCCATCGGGCTGCAGCGCCAGCGCGTCGCGCGCGGAGGTCTGTGCCGGAACGACGGTGAGTCGGCAGCCGCGATCGGCCAGCAGGCGCAGAATGTTGTGCTTGATGCCGTAGTCGTAAGCAACGACGTGGAAGCGACTGGCCTGCCGCGTCCGATACCCGGTACCGAGCGCCCAACTGCTGCCGTCCCACGCGTAGCGCGCGTCGCAGCTGACGACCTTCGCCAGGTCGAGCCCCGACATCGAGGGCGCGGCGCGAGCGCGCGCGACCGCCTCGATCGCCGCATCGCCTCGCCCGGCACCGCCCGCCGCGATCACGCAGCCGTTCTGGGCGCCCTTTTCGCGCAGCATGCGGGTCAGCTTGCGCGTGTCGATGTCGCAGATGCCGAGCACGCCCGCGTCGCGTAGATACGACGACAGATCCTGGGTGCTGCGCCAGCTGCTCGCAAGGCGTGGCAGGTCGCGGATCACCAGGGCGGCGGCGAAAATGCGCCTGGACTCGACGTCTTCCGGATTCACACCGGTATTGCCCACGTGCGGATAGGTCAGCGTGACGATCTGGCCGGCGTATGACGGGTCGGTCAGGATTTCCTGGTACCCGGTCATCGCGGTATTGAAGACGACTTCGCCGACGCTGCCCGCGGCCGCGTCGGTCGCGCCGAACGCGCGGCCGCGAAACAGGCTGCCGTCGGCAAGCGCCAGGATCGCAGGGACGGAGGCGGAAGTCACGGCGAAGTTTCTCGAAAACGGGTCCAGACGTGCAAAGCGGGAAAGGCCACAAGCCTTCCCCGCTCCGAAGGCTGGAAATTATACCCTAGCAGCGGTTTGCGTTCAATCCAGCTGCGGCGCTGAGGCGCGAATCGGCCTCTTCCAACATCGCCCGATGCGGTTACCGCGCCGCGAAATCTGATCGATGGTTCAATACGCGACGCTGAATCCGCCGTCGACGAACAGCACGTGACCGGTCACGTAGTCGGCGGCGCCGGATGCGAGAAATACCGCCGCACCGGCGATCTCTGGCGGCTCGCCCCAGCGTCCGGCCGGCGTGCGCGACGCGACCCAGGCCGAAAAGTCGGCGTCGGCGATCAGAGGCGCATTCATGTCGGTCTTGAAAAAACCCGGAGCGATGCCGTTGACCTGCACATTGAACGGCGCGAGCTCGACCGCGAGCGCGCGCGTCAGCATCTGCAGGCCTCCCTTGCTGGTCGCGTACGGCACGATGTTGGGGCGCCCGATTTCGCTCGCCAGCGAGCAGATGTTGATGATCTTGCCGCGCCGGCGCGCCTTCATCCCGGGGATCACGCTCTTAGCGATGTAGAACGGGCCGTCGAGATTCGCGGCCAGCAGAGCGTGCCATTCGTCGGGCGTAAATTCGTCCAGCGGCGCGCGCCGGTTTGCCGCGGCATTGTTGACAACGATGTCCAACGCGCCGAAGTCTCGCTCGATTGCCGCGATCCCCGCAGCAACCGCCTCGGCATCGGCAACGTCGAACGGCGCGACCTTGGCGCGACCGGCCTCGCCGCCATCACGCTCGAGCACGGCGGCAGCCGCGTCGAGCTTGGCGCGATTGCGACCGTTGATGACGACGTGAGCGCCGGCAGCGGCGAGCCCGCGCGCGATCGCCAGCCCCAGCCCGCTGCCACCCCCGGTGACGAGCGCAAGGCGACCCGTCAGGTCGAAGGGATGCGGCGAAGCCATCGCGTTCTCAGTCGAGCCCGAGGACGTCGGCCATGTCGTACAGGCCGGGCGCGTGCGCGGCACGGCGTGCCGCGACAAAGCGCGCCGCGCGCAGTGCTCCTTGCGCGAAGGTGTTGCGCGACGATGCCTTGTGCACGAGTTCGATGCGCTCGCCGGGCCCGGCGAATATCACCGTATGGTCGCCGACGACGTCACCACCGCGCAAGCTGGCGAACCCGATCGAGCCCGGCTTGCGCTCACCGATCACGACGTCACGCGCGAATACGCCGTCGGACTTCAGGTCGCGGCCCAGTGCCGCCGCGACCGCCTCACCCAACTGCAACGCGGTACCGGATGGCGCGTCGACCTTGTGCCGGTGATGCATTTCGACGATCTCGACATCGTAATCGCCGCCCAGGCGCTGCGCGGCAAGCGCAACCAGATTGAGCAGGACATTGACCCCAACGCTGGTATTGGGCGCGTAAACCAGCGGGATCGTGCGGCCGGCCTCACTCAGCGCCTTCTTGTCGGCTTCGCTCAAACCCGTCGTGCCGACGACGGCGCCGACGCCGGCGCCCACGCAGGCGTTGACGTGAGCAACGGTGGCCGTCGGCCGCGTGAAGTCGATCAGCACGTCGGCCTCGCGCAGCGCGGCGGCGACGTCGGCGCCGATCACGACGCCGATCGTCTGTCCGCAATGCTCGCCGGCGTCGTGTCCCAAGAGGGGGCTTCCGGCGACCTCCAGCGCGGCTACAAGCTTGAGGTCGCGCTGTGCGAGGATGGCGCCAACCAGCGTCTGGCCCATGCGTCCAGCGCAACCTGCAATCGCGAGGCGGACCGGCCGGCCCCCTACTTCCACCAGCCGAGCTTCCGCAGCAGTGCCGACAGCCAGTTGTCCTCGCTAGTCTTGGGCGCGCTCGTCAGCGATTTGTCGAGCACGGCATCGCCACCTCCGGAGCGTGCGACCTCCGCGGGCGGCGGCGGCACCTCGTCACCCTCCCAGCGCGCCACCTTGTCGTCGACGAAATAAACGGTGAAGCGACGATGCTCCAGCGTGCGGCCCTGCCGATTGAACTCGTAGACGTAGTCCCACCGGTTGGCATGAAACGGGTCGGCAACCAGCGGCGTGCCGAGCGCGAGCCGTGCCTGCGCCCGCGTCTGGCCGACCTTGAGCCGGTCGACCTGATCCTGCGTGATGTAGTTGCCCTGGTTGATGTCGAGCTTGTAGACGCCGAGACTCGGAATCCAGGTGCAGCCGGCCAGTATCAACGCGAGGCCGGCGGCGAACAGGGTGGCGCGCATGCGAGCGTGTCTTTCACTGCCAAAAAGCGATCGAAGACTATATCATAAGCGCTACCTCCGCCTCGCTCGCCACGCCCTTCATGTCCACGCCGCACGACCTCAAGAACGCCGGTCTCAAGGCAACGCTGCCACGGCTGAAGATCATCAACCTGTTCGAGCAGAGCAAGGTGCGGCATCTGACCGCCGAAGACGTCTACCGCAAGCTGCTCGCCGAGGGCCTCGACGTCGGGCTCGCTACCGTCTATCGCGTGCTGACGCAGTTCGAGCAGGTAGGGTTGCTGGTGCGCCACCATTTCGAAAGCGGCAAGGCGGTGTTCGAATTGAATCAGGGCGGCCACCATGATCACCTGGTTTGCCTGCAGTGCGGGCGTGTCGAAGAGTTCTTCGACGCAGAAATCGAGAAGCGCCAAACCAAGATTGCGCGCGAACGTGGATTCGAGATCAGCGAGCACGCCCTGTACCTGTATGCGGAATGCACGCGGCCGA
>JBDTXW010000210.1:0-4950 GCA_040005975.1 Betaproteobacteria bacterium
GCCTTGGCGCTCTCGTTCGTCGCACTCGCGTCGGTCAGCCTCGCCGTAGCGGCGGTCGAGCAGATCAGCGTGATGTCCATGCTGTCGTTGAGCGAGGCGTATGCCAAGGCAAGTGCCGCTGAGCAAGGGCCCTTCCAAGCGCTCAGGCTCGTGGTGGCGTCGTCACGAAACTGGTCGCACTACATCGGACTCATCTTTGCCGGAAGCACGATCTTCGTGCTCTACACGGTCTTGTACCGTTTCGCACTGGTTCCGCGTGTATTGGCCGCGTTCGGCCTGGGAGCAGTATTGCTGCAACTAATCGCGGTGGCTATGCCGCTCTTCGGGCACGGTGTTGTATTTCTGATGCTCGCGCCATTGGGTGTGAGTCAGTTGGTCCTGGCGCTCTGGCTCATCACAAAGGGCTTTGGTGCCCCAGCGAACCCGAGCGCTGAGCGAATCGACGAGGAACAGGCGTGAAGCTCATCGGCATGCTCGACTCGCCCTATGTCCGCCGCGTTGCGATCTCGCTGCAGCTTCTCGGTCTGCGATTCGAGCATCAGTCACTTTCGGTATTCCGTACGTTGCCTCAGTTCCGGCAAATCAATCCCGTCGTCAAGGCGCCTACTTTGGTCAGCGATGACGGCGAGGTGCTGATGGATTCCACCTTGATCCTGGAGTATGCAGAAGCGCTCGCGCGTCCCCGTTCCCTGATGCCATCCGAGTTACGGGAGCTTCAGCGTGCTCTGCGAACCATCGGCTTGGCGCTCGCCGCCTGCGATAAGAGCGTTCAGATCATCTACGAGCACGAACTGCGCCCACCCGAGAAGTTGCATGAGCCGTGGGTGACGCGCGTCACCGGTCAGCTGCTTGCCGCCTATGATGCTCTCGAAGAAGAGGTCGCCCGCCGACCAATCGCTGTCACCCGTTCTGCGATAGGCCAAGCGGAAGTTAGTGCGGCGGTCGCATGGCACTTCACGCAGCAAGTGCTTCCAGAGGTCGTGCCGGCAGTTCGTTTCCCGTCCTTGGCTGCCTTCTCCGCCGGGGCCGAAGCGCTTCCCGAGTTCATGGCAGCGCCCTACGGTGACAGCACCTACAAGGACGACGGCTAACCTTCCATCGAGCGGATCATCTCAGTCATTTTTGTGGCCCTTGCCTTTGCCCTTGTTCTCCTTGTACTTGTCGTGCCCTTTGCCATGATTCTTGCGTTCAGCGTAGCCCGGAACGTATACCTCGTTGTACCAGGTATCCTGCACGAAGTAGACCGGCTGGCCGCAGGCGTTATATTTGCGGCAGTGCTTGCGCCAGTCTTTCGCGTGTCCCGGGGGTACATGGAGGTAGATCGGCCGACGCACCACGCCCACAGGCACCGGCTGGATGATGACCGGCTCCGGGTAGACCAGCTGCGGCTGCGGGAAATCGCCGAGGTCGATACGGCCGTAGAAGCCGGGTTGGCCCAGGTTGACCGAGACTCCGACATTTGCTGCAAGCGCTGGAGCGCTGGCCGCGGTCAGTGCGGCCACGATAAGGAATCGTTTCATTTGAATGTCCTTTCGTTGGTAACCGTCATTCAACGCTTGAGGTCATCGACTCGATGACGAGGACTAACCGTGAAGCTCACCGTGCTGCCCCTTACCTCCAAACGCTGGGCCGACCTCGAAGCGCTGTTCAATGCAAGAGGCTGCTCTGTGGCTCGTGGCTGCTGGTGCATGTATTACCGCCGTAGCGGTTCACGCGAACCGCTGCCTCCCGGAACCACACACGCCCAGGCGAATCGTCTCGAACTCAAGGCACTGGTCGACGCGGGCCACGCGCCCGGGCTGATCGGGTATTGCGGCAACGTACCGGTCGGATGGGTGTCGCTGGGCCCGAGAGAAGACTACGCCAAGCTCAAACGCTCTCCGGTGATGAAGCCAGTCGATGATCAGCCGGTGTGGTCAATTATCTGTTTCGTCGTTCCGCCAGAGTATCGCGGACGGGGAGTCGCGCGGGCGCTCCTCCGCGGGGCCATGGCGTACGCGAAGGAAAACGGAGCAACCCTGCTCGAGGCATACCCGGTAGACAAATCAGGCCGCTCGGACGACGATTCCATGTGGTTCGGTGCCAAATCGATGTATGACAGCGCCGGCTTCAAAGAGGTAGCGCGTCGCAAGCCGCGGCGCCCGATCGTTCGTAGGAGTCCTTGAAATGATCACAGTTGAGTTCCTGATCACTTCCCTGATCGTCATCCTCATACCGGGAACAGGTGTCGTGTTGACCGTTTCCGCGGGACTGGTTCAGGGCCGCAGAGCCAGCGTTTTCTCTGCGTTGGGGTGCACGGCGGGTATCGTGCCGCATCTGCTGGCAACAGTGCTTGGGTTGGCCGCGCTCATGCACACCAGTGCAGTTGCGTTCCAGTTGCTCAAGTATGCCGGGGCGGTCTACCTGCTCTACCTCGCGTATGCGACATGGAAGGACAAGTCCGCGTTCGTCGTTGAGGTGGCGCGTTCGAGAAGCACCCCCATGGGGCTTGTCGTCAAAGCCTTCCTCCTCAACATCCTGAATCCGAAGCTGACGATTTTCTTCCTTGCCTTTCTCCCGCAGTTCGTGGCGCCGGGCGCATCTTCGCCGCTGGCGCAACTACTGTTGCTGAGCGGCGTTTTCATGGCAATGACGTTTGCCGTCTTCGTCCTCTATGGGCTCTTGGCCCACGCATTTAGCCGGGCGGTCATCGAATCGCCGCGTGTTCAGTCCTGGTTGCGTCGCGGCTTCGCGGCGACCTTCGCCAGCCTGGGCGCTAAGCTTGCGTTCTCCGAACGATGAGACCTTGACCCGGCTTTCGACGCTAGCCGGGTTTCGTCAACGCGGAGGAGCGATAATTTCACATGACCATGAAAATCGTCTCGCCCAAGAGTACTGAGGATCGCAACTGGCTTTCACTTCGCTCGAAGCTGTGGCCAGACTCGCCCGAATCGGAACATCTGCGCGACATGGCGGACGTGCTCGCTCGTGGTCACCGTGTTCTTCTCGCCGTTGCCGCGGACGGCGCAACAATAGGCTTTGTCGAAGCGTCCAAGCGAGTCGACTACGTAAATGGCACAAGTACCTCACCGGTCGTGTTCCTGGAAGGGCTGTACGTCGAGCCCTCCTCGAGGCGCAAGGGCGTGGCACGTGCGCTGGTTGCCGAAGTTGCCCGCTGGGCGGTAGCTGAAGGGGTCAGCGAGCTTGCGTCCGATTCGCCGGTCGAAAACGTCGCCGCCCATGCGGCGCACCGGGCACTTGGCTTCGAAGAAATGGAGCGAGTCGTTTACTTCCGGCGGGCCGTGCACAGTGCCTAACGGTGGCTTCGCCCGCTCGGTGGGCCGTCGGTGACTAAAGCGTTAGACACCCCGTTGCGCGCCCATTGAACGTCCCGCAGCTGAAGCAGTTCTGTCGCAGATTTCCCGGCGCCACCGAGACTCTGTATGGCGAGCCCAGCAACTTTCTCGTCTACTCCGTTGGCGGCAGGAAATTCGCCTATTTCAAGACGAGTCGCCCGGAACGGTGGCGTTTCAGCACACGAGTCGCGCCTGACCGATTTATCGAGTTGACCGATATTCCGGGTGTGAAGCCAGCCAGATATCGGGGACGCTTTGGATGGGTGACAATCGTCAACGTGCACAGCTTTCCTGCCTCTTATCTGACGGAGCTGGTTGAGTGGTCGTACCGAAATGTGTTTGACTCGTTGAGCAAGGCAAAACAGAATGCAATTCACGCATCAGCCTGATCGATCATCTGTGGCGGCGCCTGACCGTACGCCCGATGGGACGCGCCGCAAGCGTGGCAGCCCTTTAGCCTTGTCGGCAGGCCTCGCACAAGAAAGGAAGCCATGAACGAGGATCAGCAGTATCAGTACGCGACCTTTCTAAACGTCCTTTACCCGCCGCAGCGCGTGGTGGATGTTCCGGCATTGGTCGAAGGATGTACCGACCGCTGGTACAACCAAACCCTGTGCAAAGTCAACGACTCGGTCGTCCGGCTCGGCGTACTGCAAGGCGAATATCACTGGCACAAACACGATAACGATGACGAATTCTTTTTTGTCATTGAAGGCCGTTTCATCATCGATCTCGAGGATCGGAGCGTCGAGCTTAACCAGCAACAGGGCTTTGTCGTACCGAAGCGGATTGTCCATCGGACGCGCGCGCCCGAGCGAGCGGTAATTCTGATGGTTGAAACGGCGGCGATCGTTCCTACCGGCGATGCCTGAGCTTGCGTTCAACACGGACGCTTCCCGGCGTAGAATCGGCTTTGTAAACCGACGGATTACGCGACATACGATCGCGCTATCGGCGCCGGTGCGCATTCTCTCGAAAAGCCTTCCGACATGCCGTACGGGGACCGTCGCTGTATGGTGGAAGACCGATGGGGCAACACCTGGCAGATCGCCACGCATATGGGAACGCGCGGTGCCGCGTAAGGGCGCCGACGGATCAACGGAGGAAGCAATGCGAACGACTGTTTGGTTGACGACTGCACTACTTGGGCTGATGCTTACCGGCTGTGCAGGCATCAGTACCGCCCCGACACCGGAAGTGCGACAAGCTTTGGCTCCGACCGGAAAGCTTCGCGTTGCGCTCCAGCTTGCGAGTCCCTTGAACGTAGTAAAGGACTCCGCGTCGGGGGAGATGACGGGGGTAGGATTTGACCTCGGGCAAGAGTTGGCCCGGCGCATAGGGGTTCCTTTTGAGCCCGTTATGTACCCATCGGTCGGAGCGCTTCTCGACAGCGGGAAATCGGGGACTTGGGACGTGGCCTTTGTCGGGTTCAGTCCGGCACGGGCGGCCGAGTGGGATTTCACCGGGCGGCATCTGGAGGTCGAGTTCGGCTACCTTGTCCCGGCCGGTTCTGCGATCTCGACAATGGCTGATGTGGACCGGCCCGGGATTCGCGTTTCTGTGCAGGAGAAGTCCGGCCCGGACGTCTTTTTTTCGCGCACGCTTAAAAATACCG
>JBDTXW010000211.1:0-4895 GCA_040005975.1 Betaproteobacteria bacterium
CCCCGCGGCGGTCATCAGCATCGGCATGAAACGCCCGTATTCGTCGGCGGCGATGATCACGGCCTTGTAGCCTGCGATATTGGCCTGCGACGAGAGCACGTCCATCGACTGCGCACGCGAGATGCGCGGCAACCACTCGAGCGCATAGCCGTTGACGCCCGCCTGCGCGTAGGCGGCCACAGCGGCGGCGTCGAATGGATCGAGCAGACCGATCAGCAGCGCGCCGCGCTTGAGCTGCGGCAACTCGTCGACCGACGGGCCGCGGACCTTGAGCACGATGTCTGCACCGAGCGCGTCGGACGCCGCGGCGATACGCGCGCCCGCGCCTTGGTAGTCGGCGTCGAGGATGCTCGATGCGATGCCGGCCTCCGTCTCGACGACGATCTCGTGCTTGCCGCTGCCTGCGAGTTTTTTGACCGTCTCGGGCGTTGCCGCGACGCGCGTCTCGCCGACGCGCGTTTCGCGCGGAATGCCGATAATCATCGTGTGCGTCCCCTTGCGGCGGTGCCCGTCCGTGCTTGCTATCTTGCCACAGCTCGGGCTTCAGCGACGCGATGCCCGGCAGCGCGAGCTAGGAAATCGCATCGGCGATGGCCTTGCCCAGTTGCGCCGTCGTCGCCCTGCCGCCGAGATCGGGTGTGCGCGGCGCCGATGCGTCGGCCAGCGTCGTCTCGATCGCGCGCACGATCGCCGTCGCCGCATCAGCATGACCCAGGTGATCGAGCATCAGTGCGCCCGACCAGATCTGTCCGACCGGATCGGCGATGCCCTTGCCAGCGATATCCGGCGCCGAGCCGTGGACCGGCTCGAACGTCGACGGGAAATCGCGCTCGGGATTGATGTTGGCCGACGGCGCGATGCCGATCGTGCCGCACACGGCGGGGCCCAGATCGGACAGGATGTCGCCGAACAGGTTCGAGCCGACGACGACGTCGAACCAATCGGGATGCTGGACGAACTGCGCGCTCAGGATGTCGATGTGGTACTGGTCGGTGCGTATCGCCGGATACTGCGCAGCCATCGCGCGAAAGCGCTCGTCCCAGTAGGGCATCGTAATCGAGATGCCGTTGGACTTGGTCGCCGAGGTGACGTGCTTCGCCGGACGCGTCTGCGCCAGCTCGAAGGCGAAGCGCATGATGCGATCGACGCCCTTGCGGGTGAAGATCGTCTGCTGGAACACCGTCTCGCGCTCGGTGCCTTCGAACATACGGCCGCCCACCGACGAGTATTCACCCTCGGTGTTCTCGCGTATGACGACGAAATCGATGTCGCCGGCTCGTCGCCCGGCGAGCGGTGTCGGAATGCCTGGCATCAACCGGCAGGGCCGCAGGTTGACGTACTGATCGAAATGGCGCCGCCACTGGATCAGCGAGCCCCAGAGCGAAACGTGATCGGGAACCGTTGCCGGCCAGCCGACGGCGCCGAAGAAGATCGCATCGTGACCGCCGATCTGAGCGACCCAGTCTTCGGGCATCATGCGGCCGTGCTTGACGTAGTAGTCGCAGCTCCAGGGGAACTCGTCGAACTGCAGAGCAATTCCGAACTTCGCCGCCGCGGCTTCGAGCGCCCGCAATCCTTCGGGAACGACTTCCTTGCCGATGCCGTCGCCCGGGATGACGGCGATGCGATGCGAACTGGCCATGATTCTCGCGCTGTTAAATGCCCGCGCATAGTGTAACTTAGCGCATCTCTCAAGCGACGCAAGCCCTGCGATGCAACCGGAAATCCGCTGGCAGTGGACGCGCTTCGACGAGCTCGAGCCGAGCCACCTGTATGCGCTGTTGCGCGCGCGCGGCGAGGTCTTCATCATCGAGCAGCGCTGCGCGTTCCTCGATACCGACGGCATCGACCTGCACGCCTGGCACCTGCTCGGATGGACGACGCCACGGATCCCTGACGACGCCGATGCGAAGCCCGTCACGCTCGCCGCGTATCTTCGCCTGATCGAGCCGGGTCGGGTTTACGCGGAGCCTTCGATCGGCCGTGTGCTGACGGTCGAACCATTCCGGCGCGTCGGCCTCGGCCGTCCGTTGATGAACGAGGGCTTGCGCAAGGCGGCCGAGCTCTACCCCGGACATGCGGTGCGCATCGGCGCGCAGAGCCGCCTCGAGCGCTTCTATCTCAGCCTGGGCTTCCGCACCGTGTCGCAGACTTACATCGAAGACGGCATCGAGCACGTGCAGATGCTGCGTCCCGCCGATTCCGGTGGCTGACGCACTGAGCGTGCTTGTCGCCGAATGGCGCGGGTATTCCGGCGCCTTCTACGCGGCAGCGACGTTCGGCATCTTGCTGACCGGAATTTTCAAGGGCGGATTCGGCGGCGGGCCTGGAGGTATCGCGGTCGCGCTGATGTCGATGTTCATCGCGCCTGCCGATGCGGCAGGCGTCGTGCTGCCGATCCTGTGTGCGATGGACATATTCGGTCTCATAGCCTACCGCAACAAATGGTCGCGCCATCATGTGGTCGTGCTCATCCCCGGGGCGTTGCTCGGCATCGTTCTGGGCTCGCTGGCGTTCGGCGTCGTACCGGTCGAATGGGTGCGTCTGCTGATCGGCGTCATCGCGGTGACGTTTACGCTCAACCGCTGGTTCGACATCGCGCAGCGCCTCGGATCCCAGGGAGGCAAGCCCGGGCGCATCGTCGGCTTTTTCAGCGGAGCGACATCGGGCTTCACCAGCACGATGGCGCACGCCGGCGGCCCGCCGCTGCTGGTCTACCTGCTGCCGCAGCGCATGGACAAGGTGGTCTTCGTCGGAACCAGCGTCGTATTTTTCGCCATCGTCAATTACGTGAAGCTGATCCCGTACGGGCTGCTCGGCCAGCTCTCGCCGGGCAACCTCGGCCTGTCGCTGCTGTTCGCGCCGCTCGCCCCGCTGGGGATCTGGCTCGGGCTGCACTTCGAGCGACGGATCCCGGAAAAGCCGTTCTACCGCTTGAGCTACGCCATCCTGTTTGCGACCGGCTGCAAGCTGATCTACGATTCACTCGCCGGATGAGTCGACTACGCCTTTCGCCGCGGTACGGATGGCGGCCGGCGCGGACTAAAGCTATGATCGCGCCCTCGAACTTCGAACCTTGCTGCCGATGAAACAGACATTCCTCGACTTCGAACAGCCGATCGCTGAGCTGCAAAGCAAGATCGACGAGTTGCGCTACGTCCACGAGGACTCCGCGGTCGACATTTCCGACGAGATCACCCGGCTCAGCAAAAAGAGCCAGCAGCTGACCAAGGAGATCTACAGCAAGCTTTCCTCGTGGCAGATCGCGCAGGTGGCGCGGCATCCGCAGCGGCCGTACACGCTCGACTACATCGCCGGCATGTTCACCGATTTTCATGAATTGCACGGCGACCGCAGCTACTCCGATGACCCCGCGATCGTCGGCGGCATGGCGCGCTTCAACGGCGCGCCTTGCATGCTGATCGGGCACCAGAAAGGCCGCGACACCAAGGAAAAGATCTATCGCAACTTCGGCATGCCGCGCCCCGAAGGCTACCGCAAGGCGCTGCGCCTGATGAAGCTCGCCGAGAAGTTCGGATTGCCGCTCTTCACCTTCGTCGACACGCCGGGCGCTTTTCCGGGTATAGGCGCCGAGGAACGCGGCCAATCGGAAGCGATCGGTCGCAACCTGTACGAAATGGCCGGCTTGCGCACGCCTATCATCGTCACCATCATCGGTGAGGGCGGCTCCGGCGGCGCACTCGCCATCGCGATCGGCGACTACACGCTGATGCTGCAGTACGCGACCTATTCGGTGATTTCCCCCGAAGGTTGCGCGTCGATCCTGTGGAAATCGGCTAAGCACGCGGAAGAGGCGGCCGAAACGCTCGGCATTACCGCATCCCGGTTGAAGACTCTCGGCCTGATCGACAAAGTGGTCAACGAGCCGCCAGGCGCGGCACACCGTGATCACGCGGCGATGATGGCGACGCTCAAAAAGGCGCTGACCGAGGCTCTGCGCCAGGCACAGGAGCAACCGCTCGAGACGCTGCTCGAGACGCGCGAAGACAAGATCCTGGGCTACGGCAAGTTCAAGGAACTGAACCCGGGCTGACGGCTCGCCGCCGCGTCCGGGCTACGCGCATGGCCGCGACTACGCCTCGCTTCCCCCGGGACGCCGACGCGGCCGACGGCATCAGTGACGCCGGCGATCGCGTGGCTTCGCTGTCACGCCGCGACGCTCCGCCGATCTCAACAGTCGATGCCGCCCTGGCCGCGGCACTGGCGGCGCACGGCGTGTCGGGCGTGCGCATCGCCGTAGCGCTATCCGGCGGAATCGACTCGATGGTGCTGCTCGACGCGCTGCACGCGCTGGCGCCGCGCTTCGCCCTGCACTTGTCGGCGCTGCATGTCGACCACCGGTTGTCGCCGCGCTCCGAGCGCTGGGCGCAGTTCTGCGCCGAAGCGTGCGCAGCGCGCGGCGTGCCGCTGACGGTCCATCGCGTCGACGTCGCGCGCCGGGCCGGCCAAAGCCTCGAAGCCGTTGCGCGGGCGGCGCGCTACGCAAAACTGCTGGGGGCCAACATCGACATCGTCGCGCTGGCACACCACGCCGACGATCAGGCCGAAACCATCCTGCTGCAATTGCTGCGCGGTGCGGGACCGGCGGGGCTGGCCGCGATGCCGCGCTATCGCGCCCGCAGCGCCTCCGGTCCGGCGCTGTTGCGCCCATTGCTGGAGCTGCCGCGCGCGGCGCTCGCCGCCTACGCGAATGCACGCGGGCTCGCGTGGGTCGACGACGAAAGCAACGAGGATCGTCGACACAAGCGAAATCTTCTGAGGCTCTCGGTCGCGCCGCTGCTGGCTCAAGCCTTTCCCGGCTATCCGACGGTGCTCGCGCGCGCAGCCGGGCACCAGGCCGAGGCCGCGGCATTGCTCGACGAATTGGCCGAGCA
>JBDTXW010000212.1:0-4834 GCA_040005975.1 Betaproteobacteria bacterium
CCATGGCAGTTCTTGTAGCGCTTGCCGCTGCCGCACGGGCACGGATCGTTTCGCCCTGCCGCCGGCGCCGACGCCATGTTGGTGCGTGCGGTTGCAAGTCCGGTCGCCGCGATCGAATGCGCCGGATCCTCGTCCAGAATGCGCTGAAAGATCGTGGCTGCGGCGCGCCACTGACCCAGCGCCAGGCAGTTGCGGCCGAGCTGCGCGAGCTGCGGCGAGCGCGCGATCGCTGCAGTGAAATGGACGACCAGCGCCGCGAGTTCGTCTTCGGGAACGACGCGGCAGAAGTTGTACAGGCCGTGAAACCCGAACGGCAGGCCGATCGGGTACGCGGCCTCGAATGCGAACCGATCGGCTTGGGCTTCGGTCGCGAAGCGGATCGCATGGTCGCGCTCGAGCAAGGTCCGGAAAGTCCGGCAGATGGTCGCGTCCTCGCCCTCGGTCAGCTCGATGCGCGGATCGCGCAGGGCTTCGAGCAGCCGGCGCGAGCGCAGCGAAAAGCCGCCGTTGCCGACGCGCTGGCCTTCCGGCGCCCAGAACCACTTGGCGCCGATGTAGTCGCAGTCCAGGAAGTCGCCGCGCCACGCCGCGGGGTTTAGCACATAGCCGTCCCATTGCACCAGCAGCACGTGCGGCGTGTCGATATGGTCCAGCAGCGACGTGAGCACGAAGCGCGAATAGGCGTCGCGCGAGGCGAGTGGGCCGATCGTGCGGACTTCGATGCCCGGCTCGTCCAAGCGGCGGTCGGTAAGAAACAGCGAGCGCGCAAAGCGTATCCCATCCGCCGAACGGCGCAGCGCGCGCACCGCCAGCGCATGGTTGGCAGCATCGATGCAACAGAGGGTGACACAGGGCAGATCGAGCATGAGTAAATCAGATACGTAAGTCGGCGGCGTCAGGCGCTCGCCGTCGCTACCGGTGTCACCGGCTGCTTGTCCGCGGCGAGCTCGCGCCAGACGAGCACCCCGAGCACGACGACCAGCGGTGCCAAATGCAGCGTCGCGCGGTTGAGCGTCGTCGGCTCGAGCATCCAGCCGGGCACATTGGTGAACCAGGTGACGAACAGCAGGAAGCCGATGCCGGTGCCGACGACGACGGAGAGCGGCGCGAGCCGCGGGCCGCCCAGACGGCCCGCACCCACGATCGCGAGCACAACCGCGCCGTACCAGAGCAGATTCCAGCTGCTCGACAACAGATAGGCATCCCAGAACGTGCGCCAACTGGGATCGAAGTCGACATGCAGCCGGTAGCCGAGAATGACGATGCTGGTCCGCGCCAATGCGAGCAGCGCGAACAGCCCCAGCGCGTACGCGATGCCGACCAACTTCAGGCCGCGCCTGGGCATCAGCGCGACGATCACGCCGGGCAACAGCGTCAGCGCCCACACCAGGCCGTGAATCTTGATCAGCGGACAGCACAGCGCGAGACCGATCGCGAGAGCCGCATCGCTTGGGTCGCGCCGCATCGCCCAGCGATAAAACGCGAGCGCCGCCGCCGTATAGATCGTGGCCATAGGAAGATCCGCGTAACCGGCAAGCGCCGCATGCGTGTCGAGCAACGGGAGCGATGCGACCAGGTACGCGCCGACCAGTGCAGTAAGCGGCGCCACACCTTCGCCGCGCAGCGCCCCATAGACGGCGCAGGTGAGGGCGACCAACAGCAGCAACCACGGCCAGTTCATCGCCGAGTCATCCCAGCGGCCCAGTGCAATGCAACTCCAGACCTGCAGCAGCGGAATGGTGGCCGGACTGTTGGGCGCGGCATCGAAATATACGCCCGCGGGACTCGCGAACCACTGGTCCGCGCGTACGAACGGGGCAACCCGACCGAGCTCGTACCAGACGCGGGCCTTGGTCGCCCATTGCGTCCACGCGTCCCAGGGAAACAACGGCTGCCATGCGAGGTCGGCGGCGAGCAGCAAGCAACGAAGCGCAAGCCAGACGATCAACCCGATCCAGACCCAGCGCTGCCAGCGTGGCAGCGGTGGCCGCAGAAGCAGCTCGATGACGGCGCGCACGTCGACGGGTGCGATGCGTCCTGCACGGACGGCGAACGCTAACAGCGCAGCGGTTGCGATGGCGAGCGGCAATCCGATCCAAAGCCAGCCAAATTCAATACCCGCGACGCTCAGCAGACGCATCCACAGCGTGAGCACCAGCGCGCCGATGCAATAGCCGAAGCCCGCGCGCAGGGCGGCTGCGCCGCCCACTCCGACGGCCGGCTTGGGCCAGCCCAGCGCATACAGCAGCGCCAGCCCAAGCAGCCACGGCAGCATCAGCCCGGCGGTAAGCGTGACATATTCCATTCAGTGCGCTACCGGATTGCGAACAAGGCGCCACCGTTTTCGGCGAACAGAAGCTCGGCGTCGACCGGCGCTCCGCCGTCCCAGCGCAGCTTCCTGAGCGCCGGATCGAACTGCACACCCTTGCGCCGGAACACGACCAGATAATCGCCGCCGTGCAACTGCGACGGGTCGGCCACCGTGTTCTGGTACGGATTGGCGTAGACATTGTACGGATAGAGGTGATAGGCGCCGCGGTCGCGAAAATAGGCCGCATCCGCGGCCATGAACACGCGCGCGGGCGGTGGTGGAAGCTTCGCGCGTGCGTTTTCGATGAAGGCGAACAAGGCGCCGTCCTCGGCAGCGAGGTGCCGCTCGCGCCACGACTTGCCCGCGTACTGCGCGAAGGTCGCATGCGCCTGGCGGATCAGATTCCATTGCCATGGGATATCGAGGATGAACCAGGCGAAAGCGAACAGTCCGCCGGCGATCAGCGGCCGGAACGGACCGATCCATTGTGGCCGCCACCGCGCCAGGATTGCATAGAGGATCAATGCGAAACTCACGATCGCCGCCAGCGCAAAAGGCAAGGGCAGGTCTTGCGCGTCCGCGCCGCCGTTGCGGCTGTTGATCGATCCACCATTCCATGATTCGAAGGTCAGCCATTCGCGGACCCGATCGTGCAGGATCTGGGCTGCGGTCATCGGCTTGGCTTCGACGCCTCGAATCAGCATCGGCTGCGCCAGATCGCCGCGGAGGATCAGGGCAAGGCCATTGATCCTGCCGATCCAGTTAGGATCGTTGGCCACGATGATCGGAAGAATCCGCCGCGCCTCGACGGATAGCGATCGGGTGAACCTCCGGCCGGGCTCGTATTCGTTGCGCCAAACCAGCGCCGCCGCGACACCGTCGGAAACATCGGAGATGTCCCAAGCGACCGCCGCGTATCCGGCCGAGCGAAACGAGGTCTGGATCGACACGATCGCGATACCCTGTGCGCCGGGCGCGCCGACCCGCAGCCCTCCATCGGCGGGCTGGCCGCTGCCTTGCGTCACCGCGAGCTCGGCCGCTGTCCAGCGTAGCGTGGGCAGGCTGCTGAACCAGGTGCCGGGCACCGACAGCGCGAGGTAACCGACGATGCACAGCAGCAGGCTGGCAGCGAACAGCGAGCCTCCGATCAGCATCGCTCGTGGCGGCGCAGCGAGCATTACCGATGGTACAGCGATCGCTTGCGGAGCCGGCTCGACGACGGGAGAGATCAAGCGCTCAGTGGGCGTAAGGGCTGCGAAAGACGTGCACGACGATCACCGCAAGAGTTCGCAAATCTAACCACAACGACCCATTGGCGACCTAATAGGGAACGATATTGTATCCGCTTGAATAGGTCGCTGCTTTGGCACCGATCGTAGCTGCAGCCACCCGCATTGCCGGTTGACCGCCACATGTCGAATACCTTGAACTGCGCCGAGGTTCAAAAGCCCGCCGGAAAGCTTTGCAGCAAACGAAACGGGGAGCCATTTCTGACTCCCCGTTGACCTGCCGCCGTTGCCGGAAGTTTTTAGTTCGGCCTGTTTCGGCGACGCGTCAGTGCGAGCGCGGCGACACCGATTGCCAAGAGGAGCAACGGGGCGGGCTCCGGAACAAGACCGGGAGTGACAGGCCGGACACGATGGTGTCGTGCGGTCACGATTGAGCTGAAGCTTTGGCCCGCAGCGTCACTCTCGCCAAGGTTCCCCGTCGGTGCGTTGAAGGCCACGGGTCCGAAAAGGAGATTCGGCGGCTGCGTTACGTCGGTGGTATTGTCGGGAGCCGGACATGGATGGCGTCGGGATGTCGTGCAGTCTCGCGTCGCCGGATGAAGCCGGTCAAAAAGGGCAGAATGCGTACCGGCCTGGGAACCCTTGGTGTGCGATTGTTGGCTCTGCGACTGCTTGGCTTGGTGCTGCAGCTGTCGTTGATGCAGACCCTTGGGCGCTCCGCTATTCGCCTGGTGCAACCGGGCATGTGGCGGATTGAGATAGTCGGAGACTACGTTCCCGAAAGTCGCCGACGCGCCCGCCGACTCCTCGGTCATCATGCCCGCGTGCGCGGACTGCGCGCAGACAAGCGCAATCGAACCTACGAAGACCAAGGAAACGAGCGATTTCATTTAGATGTTACTCCGGCCTGATCTGGATACTTCTCGCATCCGGGTAATAGCATGTTCCATGCCATTAATATTTATCCTGCTAAAACAAGAGCAATCCCGTGCGGAGGAAGCATCCGGGGGGCCAATTGTAAAATTCGCCGACAGTTAGCCAAAGGTTGCGCCGATGCCCGGCAATAACTCAGAGCATAGATCGGTGCTTCCATCAATTGCAAGAGGTCCAGTCGGCTTCAGAAAAATGATTCGGCTTGCCCGTGATCGAAGCGATCGAATATCGTCCTCGCGGCGAGTCTCGAGATCGAAGTTCGCCTCGCGCTTTGGTACGGTTGTCTCGGGCATCGGGCTGCTGGAATCCAGGCGGTAATCAGCATTCATTCTTGACCTCGCTCGTCGATGTTGTATAATCG
>JBDTXW010000213.1:0-4826 GCA_040005975.1 Betaproteobacteria bacterium
AAGGTGCGCAAGGACGAACGCTGGGAACGGCACGAGCGGATCGAGGACGTCATGGACGAGGCGTCGTTCGTCCATTTGCGCACCCATATATGGCGCCTGCTGCGCGAGCAGCAAGCGCGCAACGACCATTGAAGGCGTTCCAGCGAGACTTACCCATAACGAGGAGGAACCGACCATGACCAAAAAGCTATCGCAACTGCTGCTGGCGGCGGCGTTCATCGCTGCCGCATCCGGCGTGCAGGCGCAGCTCACCGAAATCAAGGTGAGCTACCAGCCGGCGCTCTACTGGTCGCTGCCGTTCTACGTCGCCGAGCAGAAGGGCTGGTGGGCGGAGCTTGGCTTGAAACCGACGTTCAGCACCTTTCCCGCGGGGGTGCCGCAGATCGCGGCCTCGGCGTCGAAGTCGTGGGACGCCGGCGGCACCGGATCGGTGCCTGCGGTGCTCGGCGCCGTGCGCTTCAATCTGCTGACGATCGGTCTCACCAACGACGAATCCGCGGGCAACGCGCTGCTAGCCACCGCTGCGAAGGCGGACGCCTTCATGAAGAACCCGCAGTCGATCAAGGGCCAGACGATCGTGCTGACAGCCAATTCGACCGGCGACTACGCCGTGCAGTCGTGCCTCGGCAAGTGGGGGCTCAAAAAGGCCGACGTCACGATCAAGAGCATGGGCCAGGCGGAGATCATCTCGGCGATGTCGTCGAACAATGCCGACCTCGGCGGCCTGTGGGCGCCGAACATCTACACCCTGGAGGAAAAAGCGGGCGGCAAGGTGATCTGCTCGGGCCGCGATGCCGGCGCGATGGTGCCGGGAGCGCTGTTCGTGCGCGCCGACTACGCCAAGGAGCAGCCCCAGAACGTCGCCAAGTTCCTCGCGGTATACCTGCGCACCTGGAAGTGGATGAACGCGCACCAGGCCGAGGCGATCGCGATGATGAAGAAGTTCTACGACATCGGCGGCGTCACGATCAGCGAGGCGTCGATGAAAAAGGAATTCGACACCCGGCCGACGTACGACCTCGCGGGACAGTTGAGGATCATGGACCGCTCGAAGGGACCGTCGGACGTCGACAAATGGATGACGCAGATCGGCGAATTCATGAAAGGCACCGGCGCCATCGCCGACGTGCCGCCGGCTTCGAGTTACATCACCGACGAGTACATGAAGATGGTCGACCGCGACCCGAAGCTCAAGGAGTTCGCCAACCGCACCAACTGACGTGGAGCGAATGCGCGCCGGACGCAGCGAACCGTCGCGGCTGGCGGTCGGCGGACTGACGTTCGCCGTCGTCGTCCTGCTGTGGTACGTCGCCACGTCGGTGACGCACTTCATTCCGCCGGTGTATTTTCCGACGCCGGCGGAAGTCTGGCAGGCGCTCAGGCAGATCACGCTGCAGGGTTACGCCGACGGGCGCCTGCACGAGCATTTCCTGCACAGCTCCTGGCTCGTGCTGATGGGCTTCGCGGTGGCGGTGGGCATCGGCGTTCCGCTCGGCATGCTGATGGGCTGGAGCCGCCGCGCCGAAGCGCTGATCAATCCCGTGTTCCTGCTGCTGCGCCCGATTCCGCCGCTCGCCTGGATTCCGCTCGCCATCGTCTGGCTGGGCTTAGGCGACGCGGCGAAAGTGCTGGTCATCTGGTTCGCCGCGTTCGTCCCCGCCGTCATCAACAGCTACGCGGGTGTACGCTCGATCGAGCCGTACTTGATCGAGGCGGCGCGCTCGCTTGGCATCCGCCGCGCGATGCTGGTGCGTGAAGTGCTGTTTCCGGGCGCCCTGCCCCTGATCTTCACCGGTTTGCGCCTTTCGCTGCAGGCGTGCTGGACGACGCTGGTGGCGGGCGAACTGATCGGCGCCATCGTCGGGCTGGGCCACGTGCTCTACCAGGCCGGCCTCGATATCTTTCCGGCGATGATCGTCGTCGGGATGATCAGCGTCGCGATCGCGGGCGGCTTGATGACGATGGCGCTCGGCTGGCTCGAAGCGCGGGCTATGCCATGGCACGTCCGATGAACGCGCGCGCGCATCTCACGCGGCGCGAGTTCATCGTGCTGAGCATCGCGGGATTGCTCGCGTTCTTCGGCGTCTGGACGCTGGCGTCACTGGCCGGTCTGGCGCCGCGGCAATTCCTGCCGCCGCCGTGGTCGGTCGCCGAGAAGTTCGTCCAACTGACGCACGAGCCTTTCTCCGGCTATACGCTGCAGCAGCATCTGCTGTCGTCTTTTGGGCGCTTCGGCATGGGGTTCGGCCTGGCGGTGCTGATCGGCATTCCGCTGGGACTTCTGCTCGGATGGTTTCGCTGGCTCGATGCCGTCGTCTCGCCGCTGTTCGATGCGCTGCGCTTCGTGGCGCCGATCGCCTGGGTTCCGTTCGCGGCGCTGTGGTTCGGCACGGGGATCGGCGGCCCGGTGCTGGTCATTTTCGCCGGCGCGTTTCCCCCGTGCGTGATCAATGCGCACCGCGGTGCACGCTACGTCGACCAGCGCCTGATCGAGGCCGCGCAAACGCTGGGCGCGCGCCACTGGCACATCATCACCGAAGTGCTGCTGCCCGCGTCGGTGCCCTCGATCGTCGCCGGACTGCGCGTGAGCGCGGGGCTCGGCTGGCAATCTCTCGTCGGCGCCGAATTGATCGTGGCGTCGAGCGGTATCGGCTACCTGCTGGTCAAAGGACAGGCCAGTATCAGCACATCGATCGTGATGTCAGGGATGATTGCGATAGGCATCGTCGGTTTCGCCATCGATGCGCTGTTGCAGGGGGTGGAGGGGTATTTGTGGCGGCAGCGGGGAGGCGCGTAATGCCAGAATCGCCCAAACCTCAGCTTGCAAGCTCTAGAAATCGTCTATGTCTCTGCTCGAGGAACTCAGGACTGGGCCGCAGCACCATGCGCGTCGGCAGTTGAATCTGTTGCCCATGCATCCCCTGAAGACCGTGCTTAAGCATTGGCCCGTCGGTTTCCTCAAGGACATCTTGACGGATCTCGATCGTGTAGTCCGGTCGGACCGAGAGGAAGAAATGATCAAAGGCCGCGTGGTGCAACTTGCATAGCGCAATGCCATTCGGCACGACCGGTTCGCCCTCCGGATCGGCGTCCGCAAGGATATGTGCGGCATCAAGCAACTCCTCATGCTTCAGGCGGCACAGTGCGCATTGCTGCCGGTAGGCGTCAATCACGCGCTCACGAAATGCCGCCTGGTGAATCCGCTGCCGTACCGTCGCGGTAATGTACCCACGTCTTATGTCGGCAACGGCATCCTCAGCGCCCGTCGACATCTCGACGCCGGCCTTAAGCGCCAACGTATCGTCGACAGCAACGGAGAATGTCAGGGACGTCGGATCGTCGTTCACTACGAATACCGGCCACACAGCCAAGTACTTTCCCGCGATGAGCGCGTGAAAGTAGATCAGCGGCTCACGACGAGCAATTAGCTCTCGCAACCCAACGTTGTCCCGATGATTTGGATCACTTCCCCGATACCTGTAACACAGCAACGACGGGCCGAAGGCGTCTTGGTAAGGACCATCCGCGACCGTCGTTATCGATAACGGTAGCGCCATCTGTCGCGGTTTGAAAATCCCCTGGGGAGAGACGAGGGCGATCCGCTCGCCGTTATACGGGAAGCCGCGAGCAAGCGTTTCCCGCGACAGAACCTGTCCATGCGCGTCTACCTGCTCTCCGAGCCAAGCGAAAGCGGCGCGACGGATTTCTAGGTCGGACATCTGACCAGCGCCGTTGGCAAATAGGACCCGTGCACGCAGATCACTGTAGCGCCGTTTCTTCTATGGAGCATCAGGTGCAGCCAATGCAGGGGCACGCAAATCAGTGCTGCTTCGTTTTTGCCGTCCAGCATCGCGCAATGTCTGGAAACTCGACCGACCTTTTCCCAACCCATCACGTCAAGAATGGTCAATAGAGGTGCAATATTCGTATCCGCGCCTTGAATTGTTGCCGCTGTGGCCCCATGTTAGCACTCACAGGGTCCGCAAAGCTCCGCGGCGATTGCCTCGGCTCAATCCGGCCCGGAGCGACGTAACTCGCTGCAACTTCAATAAACCTATCCGAATTGAGTGCAACCATGAAACTACGTCCCCTGCACGATCGCGTTATCGTCAAGCGCCTCGAGGAAGAGCGTCAATCCGCCGGTGGGATCGTGATCCCGGATACGGCCGCAGAAAAGCCTTCGATGGGTGAAGTCGTCGCTGTTGGCCCCGGCAAGACCGGCGAGAACGGGAAGCTTCAGCCGATGGGCGTAAAAGCCGGCGATAAGGTCCTCTTCGGCAAGTACTCGGGCCAGGAATTTAAGCTGGACAACGAAGATCTCCTGCAGATGCGCGAAGACGACATCATCGGCATCGTGGGTTAACCGCTCACCCAACCCAAGCATCAGGAGAAACGAATCATGGCAGCCAAAGACGTCCGCTTCGGCGAGAACGCACGCAATAAGATGGTCAACGGCGTCAACGTCCTCGCCAACGCCGTCAAGATTACCCTCGGCCCCAAGGGCCGCAATGTCGTGCTCGAGCGAAGCTACGGCGCGCCGACGATCACTAAGGATGGTGTCTCGGTTGCGAAGGAAATCGAACTCAAAGACAGGTTCGAGAACATGGGCGCTCAGATGGTCAAGGAGGTCGCGTCGAAGACCTCCGACGTCGCCGGAGACGGCACCACGACGGCCACCGTGCTCGCACAATCGATCATCGCCGAAGGCATGAAGTATGTCGCCGCCGGCATGAATCCGATGGACCTCAAGCGCGGCATCGACAAGGCGGTTATCGCCGTTGTCGAGGAGCTCAAGAAGATCAGCAAGCCCTGCACGACCAGCAAGG
>JBDTXW010000214.1:0-4761 GCA_040005975.1 Betaproteobacteria bacterium
TTCATGGCGTTCAACGCCAAGGCGAAGGGATCGCCGATCGACTTCATCTTTCCCGCCGAGGGCGTGCCGGCGGTCACCGAGCCGGTGGCGATGCTCAAGACGACGCAGAATCCCGCGGCGGCGCGCGCGTTCATCGATTTCATCCTTTCGGACGAAGGACAGAAGCTCGCGCTGTCGATGGGCTACATTCCGGCCCGGGCGAGCATCGGCTCGCCGTCGTGGCTGCCGCCCGGGACGGTGATCAAGCTGATGCCGACCGACATCGGCAATGTGGTGCAGAACAATAGCGCCAATCTGAAGCGTTTCGCCGAGCTCTTCGGCAACTGAACGCAAGCGGCAGCGGGCGCGCCACGATGGCGGACACCGCGGGGTGGCGCGAGCGCGCCGAGGAGACGGCGCTCTTGTGGGTGCTGGTCGCGATCGTCGCGATCCTGTCGCTGCTGCCGCTGGCACGGCTGCTGTTCGAGGGGATCGCGCCCGGCGGACGATTGTCGACCGCGGCGCTTGCGACGGTGCTGTCGAGCGCGACGACCTGGACCGCGGCGCAGCACAGCCTGGTGACGGCGTGCGGCGGCACGCTGCTGGCGGTGCTGATCGGCGCGACGGTCGCGGTGCTGGTCGCGCTCACCGATATCCGCGGCCGCAATGCCTTCGTCTTCTGCTTCGTGCTGCCGCTGATGATCGCGCCGCAGGTGGTGGCGCTGGCGTGGCTGCAGTTGTTCGGGCCGTCGAGCACGCTGCTCAGGATGCTGGGCCTCGCGCCGGCGATGGGCAGCCGCAACCCGCTCTATTCCGCCGAGGGGATTATCCTGCTGCTCGGCGTCCAGTACGCGCCGCTGGTGTTTCTGACCTTGCGCGCGGGATTGCGCACGTTGCCGCAGGAGCTCCTCGAAGCGGGGCTCGCGGCGGGCGCGCGGCCGCTGAAGATTCTGCGCACGATCGTCCTGCCGCTGATGACGCCGCCGCTGGTCGCCGGGATCGCGCTTTGCTTCGTGTCGTGCCTGGGCAACTTCGGCATCCCGGCATTCCTTGGCATTCCCGGCAATTACCTGGTGCTGCCGACGTTGATCTACCAGCGACTGGCAGGTCTCGGCCCCAGCGTGCTCGCCGAGGTCGCCGTGCTGTCCTGCCTGATCGGGTTAATCGCCGTGCTGGGCCTGTTCCTGCAGGACCTGATGCTGCGGCGGCGCGATTTCCGTATCACCACCACGTCGAACGCAATGCGTCCGTTCGAGCTCGCGGGCTGGCGGCCCGCGGTGGAGATCGGACTGTGGGTCCTGACGATCGTCGTACTGGTGCTGCCGCTGGTCGCGCTGCTGCTGAGCTCGCTCGTACCCGCCGTAGGCGTGCCGCTGACGGCAAAGTCCGCGACCTTGTCGAACTACGATTACGTGCTGTTCGACCACGCCGCGGCGAAGCGCGCTTTCGTCAACAGCTTCACGCTGTCGGCGACAGCCGCGATCGTCATCGTGCTCGTCGCGGTACCGCTGGCGTACTTCCTGGTCTGGCGCCGGTCGCGCCTGCTGCGCCTCTTGAACCTGGTCGCCGAAATGCCCTACGCGCTGCCCGGCGTGGTGCTCGCGATTGCCGCGATCCTCGTTTTTCTCAAGCCGCTGCCGCTCATTGGCGTCTCGCTGTACAACACCGTCTGGATCATCCTGTTCGGCTACCTGGCGCGCTTCCTGGTGCTGGGCTTGCGCCCGGTGATCGGCGGCTACTACCAGCTCGACCGCACGCTCGAAGAGGCGGCGCAGATCGCCGGTGCGCGTCTGCTGCGTCGGCTCGCGACGATCATACTGCCGCTGGTCGCGCCGATGGCGACCGCGGGCGCACTGCTGGTATTCCTCACCGCATTCAACGAGCTGACGGTATCGGCGCTGCTGTGGTCCTCCGGCGCCGAGACGCTCGGGGTCGTCGTCTTCTCCTTCCAGCAGGGCGGCGATTCGACCTACGCCGCGGCGCTGGCGATGCTGACCGTTGCCGTGACGATCGCGCTGATGCTCTCGACTCTGCTCACCGGCAAGCCGGCACGAGGCGTGTTGCCATGGCGCGGCTGATCGTCGATCAGGTCACCAAGGCTTTCGGCGCGTTTCGCGCGCTCGACCGCGTCTCGCTCGACGTGCGCGACGGCGAGTTCATGGCGATACTGGGCGCGTCGGGCTGCGGCAAGACGACCTTGCTGCGGCAGATCGCCGGCTTCGATAAGCTCGACGCCGGCCGCATCGTCATCGGCGAGACGGTCGTCTCGACTCCCACCCAGCACGTCCCGCCCGAGCGGCGCCGCATTGGCATCGTGTTTCAGTCGTACGCGTTGTGGCCGCACATGACTGTCGCCGAGAACGTGGCGTACGGCCTGACCGTACAGGGGGTGCGCGAGCCGGAGCGCGCGCGGCGGGTCGACGCCGCGCTGGCATTGGTCGAGCTCGAAGGCTATGCCGAGCGGCGCCCGTCGCTCCTGTCGGGCGGCCAGAGGCAGCGCGTCGCGCTGGCGCGTTGCCTGGTCACCGAGCCCTCGCTGGTGCTGCTCGACGAGCCGCTGGCGAATCTCGATGTGCATCTGCGCGCCTCGATGGAAGACGAATTCGCCCGCTTCCACGCGCGCACCGGAACCACAATGGTCTACATCACGCATGACCAGGCCGAAGCGATGGCGCTGGCCGATCGCATCGCGGTGATGGACAAGGGCCGGCTACTGCAGGTCGCCACGCCATCGGAACTCTATCGCGAGCCGGCCGACGCCACCGTCGCCGCGTTCATCGGCGAAGGCATCGTGGTTCCGGTGGAAGTCGTGGACGTCGACGGCCACGGACGCTGCAACGTCGCTTTGTACGGACTGACCGTCGGCATGCGCTGCACGCCGGCGCAGCAGCCCGCAGTTTCGGCGCGCGCGTGCGTGCGTGCCGGCAACCTGGCCATCGTCGGCGCGGACGTTCCGGGTATCGGCGCGCGCGTCGTTCGCACCGTCTACCAGGGCGGCCACTTCCGCGTCGAAGCGAAGATCGAGCAGGCCGGCGGTGCGCTCGTGTACCTGGTCGTTGCCGAGCCTAGCCAGCTCGCACCGTGCAGCGCGATCCGGATCGGCGTCGATGACGGATGGATTCTTCCCGAGACGGGTGCGGAGAGCAATTCGATCGCGCCGGAAGCGGCCCAAGGCCGGTGGCCTAACGATGCGGAGCGCTGACCGATGCGTCTTCATCTCTATGGAGGTTTCGGCGAAAAAGGCCGCACCTGCCTGGGCGTCGAAGGCGACGGCTATCGCTTGCTGCTCGACGCCGGCGTAAAGACCAGCGCGCGCGGAGCCGACTACTATCCGGCGATTTCAGCCGGGGAACTCCGTGCAACCGACGCGATCGTGATCACGCACGCCCACGAAGACCATGTCGCCGCGCTGGGCTGGTGCATCGCCGGCGGCTTTCGCGGTCGCTTGCTGATGACACGCGAGACCGGACACGAAGTCGATCTGTTTCTCGAAGCGTATGGCGACGCCGCACACCTTCGCGCCGCGCGCGACTTTGCGCGCGACGATCTGGCCGTCGGCACCAGTGTCGCACTCGGACCGCTCCAACTCGTCGCCGGCCGCTCCGGCCACGTCGCCGGTGGCGTCTGGTGCGTCGTCGGCGATGGCTACCGCACACTCGGCTACTGCGGCGACGTCGTGCCGGCGAGCGAGGTGTTCGCGATGGATCCGCTGCCGCACTGCGACACGATGGTGCTCGACGCCTCGTACGGCGATGACGACGTTGCGGCGCGCGAGCGCGCGCAGGCTGTGCGCGATTGGATTGTCGCGCACCCGCAAGGCTGCGTTCTGCCCACACCGCTCAGCGGGCGCTCCGCCGAGCTTCTGGCGATCGCGCCGGGTTCGGTCGCGCTCGCCGATGGCATGCGCGGGGCACTGCAGCTGCAGTTGTCGGATCCGGCGTGGCTCGCGGCCGCGACTGCCGGGCGTCTTTCGCAGCAACTCGCGCTTGCGGCCGACTGGCGACACGGCTCGGAGCTGCCGCGTGCCGCGCTGATCTGTCACGACGGCATGGGCATCGCCGGCCCGTCACGCGACATCCTGCACATCGCCGCCGCCAGCGCTCACCCGGTGCTGTTCACCGGCCACCTGCCCGCGGACAGTCCGGGCGAGCGGATGCTCGCGGCCAGCCAAGCCGCGTGGCTCAGGCTGCCGACGCATCCGACGCTGTCGGAGAACATCGCGATCGCCACCGGCAGCGCGGCGGGAACGGTGATCGGACATTCGTGCGAGCGCGAGGCGCTCGAGCGGCTGCAGCGCCACATCCCGCGCTTGCGCACCGATCTCGCCACCGGCGACCGGCTGGAAGTCTGAACGACGGAATCGTGCGCATCCTGGTCAGCAACGATGACGGCGTCACCGCACCCGGCCTGTTCCAGCTGGTCGGCGCCGCGGCGGCGCTCGACGGTGAATTGTGGGTCGTCGCACCCGACCGAAAATGGACGGCGGCAAGCCATCAACTCTCGTTCGATCAGGACCTCGTGCTCTCCCGCGTCGGCGAGCGAGCCTACGCCTGCTCGGGCGCGCCGGCCGATTGCGTCGTCGCCGCGATGACGGTGCTGTTCGCCGACGGTCCCCGACCCGACCTGGTCCTCGCCGGCATCAACGACGGCCGCAACGTCGGCGAGGACATCGCCTACTCCGGCACGATTGCGATCGGACGCGAAGCGGCGTTCTGGGGGATGCCGGCGATCTGCATCTCGCGGGTGAAGGCGGCCACGCATCGCGCCGGCGACGACGACGCG
>JBDTXW010000215.1:0-4669 GCA_040005975.1 Betaproteobacteria bacterium
TTCGCGGTGGCGTGACCGAGCGCCTCTGCAGCGTCGAATGGACACTTCGAGTATGGCGCGCTTCAACGCGATCTGACACCGTCCGTCAGATCGAATCCGGGTTAGGACACGTTAGGCGATCACGCTCTTGACCGCTGAGGTCGCGCCCGGCAGCATTGAAGGCCATGGACTTCAACACTTGGCTCATTTACTTCTTGGCGGCCATCGGGCTGTCTCTATCGCCCGGACCTAACGGGCTGCTTGCCCTGACGCATGGGGCATTGCACGGTGGACGCAAGGCGCTGTACACCATCTTCGGAGGAGCCTTCGGTTTCATCGCTGTCGTTGCCCTTTCCATGTTTGGCATCGGCACGTTGCTCAAGGCTTCTCTAGTGTGGCTGACGGTCATGAAGTGGGTAGGCGGTGCCTACCTCGTTTGGCTCGGCATTCAAGTCTGGCGATCGCCACCGATAGGCATCGAAGTCGGTCGATCAGCGGAGCCCAGAACAGGCTGGTCGCTGTTTCAGCAAGGGGCACTTTCCGCGCTGACTAATCCCAAGGCGCTTCTCTTCTTCACTGCTTTTCTTCCGCAGTTCATCGACCCTGCTCGAAGTCTCTTCGTCCAGTTTGTCATCATGGCTGGAACGTTCGCGGCAATCGAAATAGCTACCGAGGTCTTCATCGCCACCATGGCTAATCGCATTAGTCCATGGCTTCGGCGAGTTGGGCGGCGCTTCAACCAGGCCTGCGGCGGGTTATTCATGGCGATAGGGATTGCACTGCCCCTTCGCAGTTGATGCACTCTTCGTCACTCATCAAGCGCACGTTTGCTGCGCTCATTGTCACTGGCGGCCTGCTCATGCTGACCGCGTGCGCGTCGTCAGCGCCTAAACCAGGAAGTACTGTACCCGCCGAAGACGAATCGCAAATGCTCGCTGTCTTGCAGGCATCGGCCGATGCCTGGAATCGAGGAGACCTGAAAGGACACCTCGAAATCTATGACCCCAGCGTCACAGTCATGACCAAGAGCGGTCCGCGCCCAACGATAGACGCCGTCGAGAAGTCCTTTGGGCAGGCCTACTTCGTGGATGGCAAGCCTAAGCAGCGTCTGCGCACTGAGAGCGTCAAGATTCGTGCGCTCTCCGATCGATCTGCGTTGATGACTGGGCGGTTCATCCTGTCGGGTGGGTCTGAGGCCGAGCAATCCGGTTGGTTCACCTTGATTTGGATTCGCACGCCAGCGGGTTGGCGCGTCGTTCATGACCACACATCCTGAGCCCGGCGCAAGGAAGCTTACCAAGCTTGGCCTACCACTCCGGTCAACGCGGACGTTACCCCAAGCGTTGATTCCAGAGTGGTCAGACCAGTCACCGTCTCGCTGATGTTGTCGCTCTCCTCCCGGGGTGCGTCACGTCGGATATCGTCCGGCAAACTTCTGGGTGCAGGCTTACTTGTTAATCAGCCCTTATCTGATGGGCAACCACCTCTGCAGCGGGCAAGCTTTTGTCAATTTGGCCATAAACAGCAGTTCGGACTGCGCGGCGGGATTCCAATTCGAATAAGGACATCAAAATGCGCTATCTAATTTTCGCACTGGCGATATGGCTTAGCCCTTTGCTTTCGGCCGAGGCCCGAGTCAGCGTCGGCATCGGTTTTCCCGGCATAAGCATCGGCATCAACATGCCTGTGTATCCCGACCTGGTCCGGGTACCGGGCTACCCCGTCTATTACGATCCTCGAGCGAACTACAACTACTTTTTCTACGACGGGTTGTACTGGGTATTCGAGGGTGACAACTGGTACTCGAGCAGTTGGTACAATGGGCCTTGGTACGGGGTCGACCCGTACGATGTGCCGCTCTACGTGCTTCGTGTCCCGGTGCGCTACTACTACCAGCCGCCGATCTATTTTCGCGGCTGGTACGCCGACGCGGCGCCTCGCTGGGGTGAGCACTGGGGCCGCTCGTGGGAACAGCGCCGGGCGGGATGGGACCGGTGGGATCGGAGATCCGTGCCGGCCGCTGCCCCGTTGCCGGTCTACCAGCGGCAGTACTCGGGGGACCGCTATCCGCGTGCGCTGGAGCAGCAGGTCACGATTCGCACCCAGAATTACCGCTACCAGCCGCGTGAAGCCGTGACGCGGCAGACCTTCCAGCAGCAAGCTGGCCAGGTCCAGCAAGGCGGCGCGCGCGCCCAGCCGCAATTGCAAGGTCCTGCACAGCAGGAGCGATCGACTCGGCAGTCGCGCGTACAGCAGAATCAGCAAACGCAGCAGACGTATCCAGCGCAGACGCAGCCTGCGCAGATTCGGCGTCCGCCGGAGACCGCGCAACAGACGCAGCAAATGCGCCGCGAACGTCAGGACCGAGGGCCGCAGACCGCGGGACCGCCGCAAGGAAGCGGGCCGCAGACCAGGGTCGCGCCGCAAGGCCGGGGCCCGGGGGGAGCGCCGCCTGGAAGGGGCCCTGACGCCAACGCCGCAGTGCAAGGCAGGGGCGCCGAGAATCGGGGCGGACCTGCAATGCAGCAAGGCAGGCCCGCCGAGAATCGCGCCGCACCGCAAGGCCGTGGCCCGGAGAACGCGAACGCCCCGAACAAGGGTCGGGACAACAACAAGGGCGCCCGGGAAGGCAAGGTCAAGGACGACAAGAAGGAATAGTCGTACCGCTCGCGGGCCGCTCTCCCCGCTCGACGCTCACCCTCGGGCAACCCGCGCGACGGGCGGGGGCGCTTCGGTCGAAGCGGCATCGAGTCCGAATTGCAATGCCGCAAGGCGGCGGTAAAGCGGGTCGTCGCGCACCAGCGATTGGTGCGTGCCTTCGGCAACGACGACGCCGTCGTCGAGCACGACGATGCGGTCCGCGCCGACGACCGTCGCCAGGCGATGCGCGATGATCAGCGTCGTGCGCCCCTGCATGAGCCGATCGAGCGCCAGCTGGACCATGCGCTCGCTTTCCGCGTCGAGCGCGCTGGTCGCCTCGTCCAACAGCAGGATCGGTCGGCGCGCCAGCACCGCGCGCGCGATCGCGAGGCGCTGACGCTGGCCGCCAGAGAGCCTGATGCCGCGCTCGCCCAGGTCGGTGTCGAACCCCTGCGGCAGGCGGGCGAGGAACTCGGTGGCATAAGCGGCTTCGCAGGCATCGCGTACGTCGGCATCGGAAGCGTCCAGCCGCCCGTAACGCACATTGTCCCAGACGCTGGCGGCGAATATCACCGGGTCCTGCGGCACGACGGCAATCCGGCCGCGTACTGCGCGCGGGTCGGCACGGCGCACGTCGATACCGTCGATGAGCACGACCCCCTGCGCTGGATCGTAAAAGCGCAACAGAAGCTGGAAAAGGGTCGTTTTGCCCGCGCCCGAGGGTCCGACCAGTGCAACCCGCTCACCCGCGGCGATTCGCAGCGTCAGTCCGCTGATCGCCGGATCGTTATGGCGTGACGGATAGGCAAATGTCACATCCTGCAGCGCGATCGTGGCCAGCGGCGGCTCGGGCAGCGGCAGCGGATCGGCCGGCGCCGCGATGTCGGCCGGCGTGTCCAGTATCTCCATCAGACGCTCGGTCGCGCCTGCGGCGCGTTGCAACTCGCCGGCAACCTCACTGACCGTACCAACGGACGTCGCGACGATCACCGCGTAGAACACGAACGATGCGAGCTGCCCCGCCGACAGGCGGCCTGCCAGCACGTCGTGACCGCCGATCCACAGGATGACGCCGACGGCGACGAACACCAGAAAGATCACCGCGGCGATCAGCAGCGCGCGCTGGCGTATGCGCCGCACTCCCGCGCCGAACGCGGCCTCGACCCGCTGGCCGTAGGCGCGCCGGTCCTCGGGCTCGTGCGCGTAGGCCTGGACGGTGCGGATTTCGTGGATCGCCTCGTCGACGTAGGCGCCGGTGTCGGCGACGCGGTCCTGGCTCGTGCGGGACAAGCGGCGAACCCGGCGGCCGAAAATGATGATCGGCAAGACGACGACCGGGAGGCCCGACAGCACCAGCAGTGTCAGCTTTAGGCTGGTCAGCATTAGCAGCACGAGCGCGCCGGCTCCGAGCACCGTATTGCGCAGTGCCATCGACAGGCTCGATCCGATGACCTGCTCGAGCATCGTCGTATCGTTGGTCAGCCGCGAAATGACCTCGCCGGTACGCGTCACCTCGAAAAATCCAGGCGAGAGCGTCAGGAGGTGATTGAACACCCGCCGCCGCAGATCCGCCGTCACGCGCTCGCCTATCCACGACACGTTGTAGAAGCGCACGTAAGTTGCGACCGCCATCACTGCGATGATCGCGAGCAACGCAAACAGGGCGTGATCGAGCTCTGCGCCGTTGCCGGCGGTGAAACCGCGGTCGATGACCAGCTTGAGTCCCTGCCCGACCGCCAGCGTGCATCCGGCCGCGACAAGCAGCGCAATGCCGGCAAACACGAAGCGGCGGCGGTAAGGCGCGAGAAAACTGCCCAGCCGCCGCAGCGTACGCGCGACCGGCGGACGCGGCGGCGCGGGTGAGGAAGTGCTCATGGCAATCAACGAGTGGAATTCTGCGCATTATAAGCGGTGCTCCGCGACGACATCGGACCGCGCGGCGCGCCGATGCGTTCGGGTAGAATTCGCAGCGTCGCCCTCGTAGCTCAGTGGATAGAGCACCTTCCTCCTAAGAAGGGGGTCGCACGTTCGATTCGTGCCGAGGGCGCCA